>DATLHN010000505.1:0-6335 GCA_035539875.1 Armatimonadaceae bacterium | reverse complement strand
CGGTCGTCCGGGCCGATCTCGGCCGCCTCGACCACGCGCATCAGGTGCGCGCGATCGACGAGGAAGTTCTGGCCAAACCGCTTGGACAGGTGCAGTCCGTGCGCCTCGAGGAGACGCTTGAGTTCCGAAGGTTTTGTCAGGTCCACGGTAATGAAGACGGCCCCGGACTCGCTTTCGAGCCGGGGCCAGGGTCAGGCGGTCGTTACTTAAAGAAGCGATTCGGACTGCTCGGAGCGGGCCGGGGTCCGGCGTGCCGCGCCGCCCGCGGGTGTGGCGGCGGCCACGGAAGCGTCCTTCTGATGGAGCAGGCAGATGGGCCGCCCGAACTTGTTCATGGACATCGTCAGTTGTCCCGGCGTCAGCACGTTCGAGCAGCCGTCCACGCTGCACTTGTTCGCGCCGAGCGGGTTCGGCTTCGGCGGGGCATCGGCCTCTTCCTCCGCCTCGACCGATGCGGCAGCCGTGCGCCGTCCAGCGGCGGCGGCGCGCGGGGCGGCGGCAGGCGGCTCCGCCATCAGGCTGTCTTCCGCGAACGGGTCGTCGTCCAGGTCCTCCGGGCCGCCCGGGTCCGGGTTCTCGCGCTCGGGCTCCCGGACTCGCGTAATTCCCCCGGTCGCCGCCGGGCGCGCTGCCGCGGAAGAAGGCGGAGCAGGTCGCGCCTCCGCAACACGATTAGCCGACGCCGCCGATGGACGGGGCGCGGGAGGCTCGTCGGCAAAGACATCGTCCTCCTCCAGCGGTGCGGGCGGAGGCGGGGCGCTCGGGCGAGGCGCTTCCTGCCGCTGAGGCATGGGCCGCTCCGGCATCGGACGATTGCCGCCGCCACCACCGAAGCCGTTCTCACGGCGCTGCGGGGGCGCGCCGCCAGGCCCCGTGCCGTAGCGATTGCCTCCCCCCCGGGGAGCGTCGGCCAGGCGGTCGCCCTCCTCCAATTCCGGGGCGAACGCGGTTCCGTAACCGCAGAGTGCGAGGGCACGTCCCACGGAACCCGTCTCCGCCTTCTCCAGATAATCCGGGAATCCGCGGACGTTTTCCATCTTCGTCGCGGTCGCCATCAGCTTGCCCTCTTCGTTGAAGATGCTGGCCTGGAAGATGGCGTACTGCTTCTCCAGATTGATCTCTACCGGTTGCGTCACGATGCCCCAATCGGGGTGCTCGCTCCGAAACCAGAGCAGGCGCGCGGAAACCGGAAGGTATTCGCGGTTACCCTGAACGCGAATCGTATGCTTTTTCGGGTCGAATGCCATTGTCGTTGCCTCACTTCACCGGGTCAACACCCATTAAACTCTCGCACCAGCAACCGGTCAGCCGCGCGGTGGAAGTCAGTCTCCTCCGGGTTCGACAGAAGGCCGACTCCTTCCTCCGTGACGGCAAACGCTTTTTCGATCATTTTGCCGGGTTTACGCCGCGCCATTAACTATCAGAGACTGTTCCGGAACGCAGGACCGGGACAGTAAGACTTGCCGGTTTACCGTCCGAATTCTTGACGGTGGCGAAACCCACGTGGTAAACTCCACCGGCCCGGGCGGAAACGGAAAGCGTTGCAATGATGCGTCGCTTGCCGGACTGTCCGAGTGGCCCGAGACGGGCAATCATGCCCGCAGCGGACAACAGTGTCTGCTCCTGACCGCGGAACCGCGCCTGGCGGAACGTACGTTGTTCGTTTCGCTACGCGCCGGGGTGACCATCGCCGATGGCGTTTCCGGTCGTCACCTCAGCCGCCACGTAAGGAGGCATTAGTGCCCTTAGAAACCACACGCCGCGCTTCCCGCGGCGGCTTGAACGTTCGGGCGGTCCGAACAGCGGCGATGATTATCGCCCTGACGGTCGTTACAAGCGCTTCGGTGGCCATCGCTCAGCGAGCCGAAGACGCGCCCCAAACCCGAACGGAACTCACCCCCTCCCGCGAATCGCACCTCAAAAAGGTGACGCTCGTCGCGGACGGGAACACCGCGGAGGTCGAAACGTCCGCGGCGACCATCGGCGACCTCCTCAAGGAGCGCGAGCTGCGACTCGGCTCTCTTGACCGGTGCTCCTCCCCCCTCTCCACTCCCCTCGCCGACGGCCTTCGCGTCGTCGTAACCCGTATCCGCGTCGAGAAGGACGTACAAGCGCTCCCGATCAAGCACAAGTCGCGCGAGAAGTTCACCCCTTCGCTGCCGGCCGGTAAGAGGAAGATCGTGACGGCGGGCAAGGACGGGACGCGGGTCAAGACATTTAAGGTCACCTACAAGGACGGCGCCGAGGCCCGGCGCGTCAAGGTCGGCGAAACGGTAACCAAGCCGAAGGAGGCGCTCGTGTTCGTGGGCACCCGCGGCACGACGAATCTGGCGTCCCGCGGTTACTTCGGGGGGCGCCGCGTCATCGAGATGAAGGCCAGCGCGTACGGCCCCGGCGGCAACGGCAAATGGGGCGCGCGAACGGCCAGCGGCCTGCGGCCCGGGTACGGGGTCGTCGCGGTCGATCCCCGCTTCATCCCCCTCGGCACCCGCCTCTATATCGACGGCTACGGCTACGCCGTGGCGGGCGACACCGGCGGGGCGATCAAGGGAAACCGGATCGACCTCGGCTATAACTCCGACCGCGAGGCGTACCGGTTCGGACGCAAGCGCGTTAAGGTGGTCGTCCTCAACTGAGGACAGCGCGAACGGCATGCTCGTCAACGGCGACGGGCTTCTTTTTCATTTCTTCCCCGTGGTAAAATCTGTCCGTGCCTAACCTGCCGGAACGAGTCACTGTCCCCCACCTGACGGCGCGCAAGCGTAAGGGCCAGCCGATTGTCATGGTCACCGCGTACGACGCCCCCCAGGCGCGATTCGCGGACGCCGCCGGGGTCGACGCCATTCTCGTGGGCGACTCCGTGGGAATGACGACCCTCGGGTACGACACCACCCTCCCCGTTACTCTCGACGACCTCGTGTACCACACGCGCGCGGTCACGCGTGGCCAGGCAGCGCGCGCGCAGGGCCAGTGCCCGGACGGAGCGCCGCTCGACGCCGAAACCGCCCGCGGGGCGCGTCACGCCCTCGTCATCACCGACCTTCCGTTCGGCAGCTACGGCGCGACCCCGGAGGACGGCGTCCGCGCCGCCGTACGGGCGATTTCCGAAGGCGGCGCCCAGGCGGTTAAAGTCGAGGGCGCCGGGTCCACCACGCTCGAGACGGTACGCCGCCTGGTCGATATCGGCGTCCCGGTGATGGGACACCTCGGCATGACGCCGCAGTCGGTCCACCGTCTCGGAGGATTCAAAGTCCAGGGAAAGACCGACGCCGCCGCCGACGCTATCGTCGCCGCCGCCGAAACTCTTACCGCGGCCGGCGTCTTCGGCATCGTCCTGGAGATCATCCCGGGCGCGCTTGCCGCGCGGGTCACCAAGGCGGTCCCGGTTCCGACCATTGGGATCGGCGCAGGCCCGCACTGCGATGGACAGGTGCAGGTCCTGCACGACCTGATCGGCTTCGTCCCCGGCCCGCCTTTCAAGCACGCCCGCCGGTACACGGAAGCCGGAGCCGCCATCGAGGCAGCCCTGGTGGCGTACTGTGCCGACGTCCGCGACCACCGATTTCCCACTCCCGATAACGCGTTTTAGAGTCTGCCTGCCAGAAATTGGTGATTTAAATCACTATAAATTCCTGGTGAATTCGGCACGTTTCTTGTGGAAACAACTGTCAGAATACGAGATCGTGCTCGACGGATACGGACGGTCGATATTACGCAGGGGGTAGAAACGTGAAGGTTCTGGAGATTTGTGTTCTCCCGGATGTGCGCCGAATCAAACTGATTGTCGAGATGCCGGACCCGGACCGATTTCTGACGTCCCAGGTGCCGCATGTCCCCCGCCTCCTGTTTCGCCTGATTCCTTCGCTGGCGCAGCACACGTGCCACAACGACCTCGGTCTGACGTTCCGGCAGGAGTGCCGACGCACCGAGATCCCCCACCTTTTCGAGCATCTGATTATTGAACTCCAGTCCCAGGCGCAGCCCGCGGAAGTGCTGCGCGGCGAGACGGAGTGGAACTGGCGGGTGGACCCGCGCGGCCGATTCCACGTCTTCGTGGACTACGAGAATGAGCTTCTCGCGGTCGGCGCGATCCGCCTGGCCGAGCGGCTCCTCGTGGCTCTCGACCGCCGTGACATTGGTGACATTGACATAGAGTCCGAGATAGTTCGCCTGCGGGACCTGGCACGTCTCGGTCGCGAGCTTTGCCCGTCGCCCGTCGCCGCGCCCGCGCCGGACGCCGCCGAAGCGCCTGCCCGTACTTCCTGGTCGGCGGTCAGCCTGGCGAACGCCGTACCCGCCTGATTAATTTACTTCTACCCACGCCTCGGCATTCCGCGTACTCGCGTACGCGGAATGCCGAGGCGTCGTCGTGACTCCTGTCATTGCGCCGTCCGACGCGCAAGGTACAATCTCGGTGAGGGTAACCCAACCGAATGACTACCGAGACAAGCCCGGCCCCCGCGGCCGTTTCCGATGACCGATTGACCGTCACCGAGGCGCAGGTTCGCGAAGCGCTCGGAACGGTCCAGGACCCAGACCTGCACCGCGACCTCGTTTCTCTTGGCATGATCAAGAACGTAAAGATCTGCGAGGGGAACGTCGCCTTCACCGTCGAGCTGACGACCCCCGCCTGTCCGATGAAGGCGAAGATCGAGGCGGACTGCCGCGAGGCCGTCGGCCGCGTCCCCGGCGTCACCAACGTCAAGATCGACATGACCGCCAACGTGATGGCGCGCCGACCGCTCGGGGGCGTGCGCATCCCGAAGGTCAAGCACGTCGTCGCCGTCGCCTCCGGCAAGGGCGGCGTCGGAAAGTCCACCGTCTCCGCCAACCTCGCCGTCGCCCTGGCGCAGGCGGGCGCCAAAGTCGGCCTCATGGACGCGGACGTGTACGGGCCGACCGTCCCCATGCTGTTCGGCCTCGAGGACGAGCAGATGGAGCAGACCGCCGTGCGCCTTCCCGACGGCAACGTCGTCCCGAAGATCGCGCCGGTCGAGCGGTTCGGCGTCGCCACCGTCAGCATGGGCTACCTGGTCGAGCCCGGCCAGCCCATCGTCTGGCGCGGCCCGATGCTGGCGAAGGTCATCAACCAGTTCCTGGGCGACGTGGAGTGGGGTGAGCTGGACTACCTGCTGGTGGACCTGCCGCCCGGCACCGGCGACGTGACCATGAGCCTCGCAGAGGCGATCCCCCTGAGCGGCGCGGTGATCGTCATGACGCCCCAGGACGTGGCGGCCAGCATCGCCGTCAAGTCCCTGCGCGCCTTCCAGAAGCTCAACGTCCCTATCCTCGGGATCGTCGAGAACATGAGCTACTTCATCTGCCCGGCGTGCACGCAGGGGCATTACATCTTCGGCCACGGCGGCGGACAGGAGGCGGCCGAGGAGCTGAAGGTGCCGTTCCTCGGCGAGATACCGCTCGAAGGCTCGATCCGCATCGGCAGCGACGAAGGCGAACCGGTGCTCGTGACCGCCCCCGACTCGGCGACGGCGAGGATCTTCCACGAGGTTGCCGGAAATCTGGCGCGTCAGATCAGCATTCAGGCGCGTCAGTTCCAGCCGCTGCCCGTGATGTAAGCGGGCCTGCGGCGGGGCAGGTATTCCCTGCCCCGCCGCAGGCGCTACCGCTTGCCCTCTTCGCCGTCCGGACCGAGCATGTCCACGTAGATGCCAGGCTTCGAATCCGGGATTGGGATCGCGCCGACCGTCTTCACGTAAAAGTCGACCGGCCCCGCCGCCCCGATGATCCCGTACGCGTACCCCGCGTCCCGGAGCGCGTGCAACGACGCGATGAGAAGTAATCCACCGATGCCCTTGCCCCGGAACTCCGGGTCGACGCCCGTGGGACCGAAAAACGCCTTCGCCGTCGATTCGACACAGGCGAATCCGACGACCCGCTTATCGTGGACCGCGATGAAGCAGGTAATGGGCAGCCGCGAGAACGCGGCCTCCGCCTCGTCCGCCCACGACTCGGAGAAATGGCGCGTGATGAACCGGCGGGTGCGCGATAGCTCGAAGGGGTAAGCCCGCCGGATGACGACGCCTTCGGACGCCCGCAGGGCTTCGAGCCGCTCCGTCGGAAGGGCGGGCAGTCTGTACAGGGGGACCAGCAGATCGGGCATGGTGAGGCTCCGGGGGCAACAGCCCGGGACGGGCCGCGCGCGTTTGGGCCGATTGTAAACGAGTTGGAGCATAGCGTCAAGGAGCGAGAATGGCAGACGTGATCGTCATCGGCGGCGGCGTTATGGGCCTGTGCGTCGCCCTCTGTCTTCGCCGACGCGGGGCCGGAGTTACCCTGCTGGAGAAGCGCCACCTCGGGGCGGGCGCGAGCGGCAG
>DATLHN010000504.1:0-5751 GCA_035539875.1 Armatimonadaceae bacterium | reverse complement strand
GTAGTAGGTGCCGCTCTCGTACTCGGTTTCGAAGGTGCGGAGGACGTCGGCCGGCGGGCAACTCGCGAAGTGGGCGAGCGGGTGGCCTTCGATTTGGGGGCGGATCGCGAGAAGCAGACGGATGAATGCGGTGGCAATCGGCGCGGCGGAGACCCACAGGACGACGGTGGAGCCGAGTGGCAGTCCGCCGCGGCTCGCGACGGCGGCGACGGCGGCGACCAGGACGCCGAAGACGGTCAGCAGATGTCCGGCCTTGGTATCGGCGCGGCGCCCCTCTTCGAGGGCGTCGGCGTACCCGAGGTTCAGCAGCTCGCCGACTTCGGCATCAGTGAGCCGGGGACGACGTGCAGGGTTTCGGTGCCGGGGTTCGGTGGGGTTCACCAGCGCGGCCTCCGACTCATGCGGTGACCGTGGGCGAGGTTCTGACGGTTCCACAGGTGCAACGAGGCCGCGGCCCACACCAGGGAGCCCAACGCGATCAGTAGGAACGGGAGAGAGCCGGTTCCGAAGATCCACGCGGCCAGGGCGGCGACCCCGGCGGGGATCCCGAGCAACACGATCAGGACTCCGAGGACTCGGAACGGAAACAACAGCAGTTTCATCGGTGAGTTCCCTCATTTCAGGAGATGGCGTTGACGGGCAGGGAGCCGCGGCGCGCGAGCTTGGGCGCCCAGCGGCAGATCAGGGCCCAGTGGGCGGCGACGACACGGCGGGCGTCGGATTGGTGGGTGCTTTGCCAGTGCGGTGTGCCGAGTTCGCGGCGGTGTTTGCGGAAGCCGTTCCAGTCGTCCGCGCACGTTCGTTCCGGGAGTGGCTTCATCCCGACTTCATCGCACCATCGCAAATCGGCGGCGCGGCCGGCGAGGTTGGCAGACAGGTACAGCCGGACGGACTTGTCGGGGAGCGGCTGGGCGGGCACCCAAACGTGGCCGCTGACCCGCTCGCCGTGTCCACGGACCACGATCTCGGTCACCTGGATGTTGGCGGCGCGGAAGCACACGAGATGTCCCAGTTCGTGCGCGGCCGCGGCCAGGCGCCATGGGTCAAGGTTCTCGAGACCTGGTTCCACGATGATGCTTCCTTTCGCGACGAGATGGGAGTTCCGGCGGTGGCGGCCTGGCGGCGATGCACCACCGCCGGAACAGCTCAGGGGATGGGGACCGAGCCGCACTTGGCGAGCCGAGGAACGAGCCGCAAGATCTGTCGCCAGTACCTGGTGACCTCACGTGCGGCTTCGTCCTTGAGCGTCGATTCGAAGACCCAGGCGCCCATCTGTCGACGGGCGTTCTTGGCGTCTCGCATGTCGGTCTGGCAGGTGCTCTCGTGGCCAGGTTTGACGTCGAAGGTCGCGGCCCATTTGAGTTCGGCGGCCCGTCCGGCGAGGGTGCCGACGGCGTAGTTGCGGCGTTCCTGGTCGGTGGCGAACGACGCTTTGTCGGGGATTTCCAGGACCACGTGACCACTGACGCGGTCACCTTTTCCGCTGACGTGGATCCCGCTCACGACGAACCCGCGGGCGCGGAAGGCGAACAGGTGTCCCAGTTCATGTGCGGCCGTCAGAATGCGGTCCGGATCGAGCCCTTCGAGCTCTTCGGGGGTCATGATCACCGCTCCTTTTTGATCACTGTGAGTGACTGTCAGTGGGTGTAGATCTGTCCTGTCAGGTGGGGCGTCAGCGGGGGGTGTCAGCGGGTGTCAGACGGGGGTGTCAGAGGTGCCTCTCGCGCGCGCGCGTTGGGGGCGGTTTTGAGGGGTCCTGACACCTGCGGTGGTGTCAGGGGTCAGGACCCCTGCGGAGCGACTCTTCGGCCGGTTACGCACGGTGTGCGATCAGGCGGCGTTGTCGAGCGCCGGCGGGTAGGCGTAGCGGCCGGCGGTCCCGGTCTCTCGGAGCTCGCCGAGATCGGCCAGGCGACCGAGGGCGGCTGACACCCAGGGGCGGCTGCGGACGTGAGTGGTGAAGCCATCGGGCATGTCCCGCGGCCCGATGGTCTCGTTGCCCGCGGCGTGGTGGTTGGCGACGGCGCGGCGGAGCAACTGCATCGCTTCGTCGGTGCTGATCTCGGGGCGCGGGAGGTCCTGCGGCTCCGTCACGGGGTCGAGTTCCGTATCGGCGTCGACCTCGTCCAGTTCGGGCTCATGGTTTACGGGCACCTGATAGCCGTCCTGGTGGATGAATTCAAGGTCTCCGGTGTACCGACCTTCTGAAGGCTCCTCGTCGTCTCCTGGGGCACCTGAGGGCGTTTCCCGGGAGGTCGTCGAAGTGGCAGCGGGTTGGGGTCGGTGAGCGGGGAAGGCGGATCCGGCGGCCGCGGCGGTGATCTCGCAGGTCGGTGCAGGACCGCCGGCGGTGTCGATGGCGGTGATCATGTCGACTTCCTTGGTGGCGTAGGTACGCCCAGGCGTCGGGTAGCGATCCTCGTCGACGTCGGGCGCTTCGAGGTAGTTGCATCCCGGTCGCTTGTTCTTCCACAGACCGGGATTGGCGCCCGCGTCGATGGTCTCTTCGCTGAGGCAAAACTCGGCTTCGCGCTGCTTGTCGACGCCGAAGCACCAGCGGATAGACAGCTGTGCGCGGACACTGGTGGGCATCTGGTCAAAGCTCGCGCGCTGCAAGCTGAGGACGATCGTGACCCCGGCGGACCGGGCGGTCTGGACCAGGTCAACCAGGTCGTCGGAGTCGCGCAGCAATCGTGCGGCCTCTTCGATCCAGACGGTGAGATACGGCAGGCCGCACCCCGGAACCCACTGATCCAAACCCTTCTCGGCAAGGAAGTTCGTGCGCGCCGTGATCACCTTGGGCAAGCAGGCGACCATTGCTTCGCTTTCTTCCTGGGTGACGGCGCCCCAATGCACTTTGTCCAGGAACATCCCCAAGGTCTGCTTGCCCTTGACCGGGTCTGCCACCCACAAATTGCTGTCGTGGCGGGTCAGAATCTCGGTCCAGACGATCTTGGCGCCGTGCGATTTGCCGGATCCGTTCTGGCCCATGGTCATGACGTGCGAAGCGTTGCGGGGATTGCCGTTTTCGCGGACGACGTTGCCGTTCTCGTCCTCGGGCTTCTCGCCGGGCAGCCAGAAGACCATCGGCTCGCCGTCTTCGTAGATGCCCACGTGAAGGGGGTCCATCATCGAGCCGCCGGGCGCGGACGGGCCAGGCCACGGAGCCGTTTCCTTGAGCATGTTGTGCGGGACCACCACGAGTTCGGCGCGATCGTGGTGCTCGGGGTCCGGGATGACGCGCACGGAGCTCTTCGACACGGACAGGGCCGACGCGATGCGACCCTTGGCCGCGGCGACGTCGTCGGCGGTCATCTCGCCGGCGGGAAGCTGGAGCGGGGCGGTCACCTTGTTGGGCGCCACGGTCAGCTCACCGCGGATGGTGGTTCCGGCGAGCTTGACGGCCTTGAACAGCTGGTTTTCGCTCTTGCCGCCGTCGCCGTCCTTGCCTCCGGCGATTTTGAGAACGCGCCGGACGTTCCAGCTCACGGCGAGCGCGGGGGCACCCATGAGCCACATGTCGAGCAGTGGGTGTGTACCGGGGCCGACGATGGTGGCCGCGGTGAGCCATGCGGACGATCCGGCGACCGAGACGACGGAGTGGGTGCGGTAGCCGTTGCCGCCCTTGGCAACTTTCGCGGTCAGGGCGGTCATGCCCGCGGTGATCAGGGTGAGGCCGGCCGTCGCCCAGGGCAGGGCGGCCGGGTCGGTGCCCCACATCGCGTGAGTCAGGGCACCGGCCGGCCACAGGGCACCTGCGGCGGCCCAGGCGGGCAGGAACGGGATGACACGTTCGACCAGGCCGCGGCTGTCGTGTTGCGCCATGGACTGTCCGATCACGGCCGACCCGCCTCGATTGCCGAACATCTCTTCTCCTCTCCTGGGTTCGCGGGTCGACCGCGCCCCGGTACGTCTGTGCTGGTGGGGTGGGGTTTCGGTGGGATCAGCCGTCGAGGTCGAAGGCGCGCTTCGACCGCTCCGGGGTCACGTTCACGTAGTTGCGCTGGAAGCTCAGGTACGTCCTGACCAGGCCCGAGCAGGCCATCTCGACGCCTTCGGCGGCGACGACCAGGTGCTTGGAGGTCTGGCGTGCGAGGCGGCGGCGCTCGATCGGGGCCAGGAGGACACCGCCGCGGACGGCCGGAACCTCACGAAGAGCGGCCTGAAGCTCTTCGGCGGCGATGCGCAGTTCGTTCGCGAGCGGGCGGATGAGGTTCCGGCCGTTGTTGCAGTACTGCTGAAGCTGACTGGTGGCGTAGAACTCGGGACTACCGAGACTGAAAGGGCTGGACATGCTCACTACCTCCGGGTTTCCGAACCTTCCTAGGAAGGTTCTGTCTGGCCAGAATGCCCGATGATCTCCCCAAACGCAAGACCTTCCTAGGAAGGTTTTGCCAAATATCCTAGGAAGGTCTTTTCGGCTCAGCGAAAGTGGCGCTTCGCGCGGCCCCTCTCCCGCATGAGCTGGATGCACTCGCGCCCCACCCGCCAGAGCGAGCTGGCGACCACCCCGATGCCGATCAGCGCCCATGACGGCGGTGTCGGAGCCACCGCGGTCATGAGCACGAGGGCGATCAGCAGGGAGCCCAGCAGGTAGCCGGATCGGAACTGGCGGCGCAGGGCGGTGTTGAAGTGCTCCACGACCATCTGGCGTCGCATGGTCTGCTCGTGACGGGCGTAGAGGGTCTGGTCGACCACGTTCATGCCGAAGCCGGGCGCGCGTCGGATGTCGATCAGCGTCTGATCGCTGATCGGCAGTCGCGCGATGGCATCCGCGCTGTTCACCGGGGTTTCCGTACGGTTCGGTACCACTGTGGAGCGGCCTTCGTGCTTGGGGTAGTTCACCTTCGTCCCTTTCGACGGCGGAAGTTGAGTTGATCGCTAGTTACTAACTTTTGAACTTCTGATCTTGGAGGGTTCGGAACTGTGGAATTCAGGGTTCCGGGGTTCTTGTCAGGACGCGGCTTGTTCGTGCTCCGGGGACGGCACCGCGTGGATTCCGCTCAGGGCGTTGCGCAGTTCCTGGGCGGTCGGCACTCCGATGGAAGGGTGACCAAGGTCGTCCTTCACGAAGGCCTGGATCCGCTTTACGCCGGGCGTCGGGGGAAGGTCCCCATTCCGGATGGCGTCCTGCAATGCGGGCAGTAGTTCCGCCGCTCGCCCGCCCAGGGTGTTTTCGGTGAGGGTGTCCGGACCGAAGAGCAGTCCGGCGGCGATCAGGGCGTCCTGGGCGCTGTCGATGACGGCTTCGGCTTCGGCGCGGGCAGCGGCGCGTTCGGCATCGATGTACTCGCGGATGTCGGCGGATACATCGCGCTGAACGTGTCCGCCGATGATCGTCAGTTCGCCGGTCTTGGCGGCCTTGCGATCCTCTTTCAGCTCGCGGTCGGTGATGAGGGCGCCGAGGACACGGTCCCGGCGAGAGGCGTCTGGACCGACCCCGAATCGGTCGATCCAGGCGAGCTGCCAAGCGGCGTCTTGGTCCAGTTCGCGAGCGGCGCGGATGCTGGCGGCCGCGAGGGACAGGCGCGGGTACCGGATGCGGCGCCAGATTTCGAGTCCGCGGTTTCGGCCGACGGCTTTGGCGGTGTCGAGACCTTGACGAATCGAGTGGAGCAGGACGCCCAGGAGGGACAGCGCGCCGAGGGCGAGGCCGGCGGCGGCGCCGTCCTTCTCGATCCCGTGCGCGGCGTTGATCGCGGCGGCGATTCCGGCCAGGACCCACATCCAGCGGCGGAGACTGCCGACGGG
>DATLHN010000503.1:0-5879 GCA_035539875.1 Armatimonadaceae bacterium | reverse complement strand
GACCTCGCCGCGGTGGAGCGGACGCTGCAGCGCCAGGGCGACTCCGTCGCGGCGATCATCACCGAGCCGGTCATGTGCAACAACGGGTGCATCCCCCCCGGTCCCGGGTACCTGGAGGGCCTGCGGGCGCTCTGCGACCATTACGGCTGTCTGCTGATCTTCGACGAGGTCATCACGGGCTTCCGCCTCGGCCTTTCCGGGGCGCAGGGCTACTACGGCGTCACGCCGGACCTCGCCGTCTTCGGCAAGGCGATGGCATCCGGATACCCGATCTCGGTGCTCGCGGGCCGCGAGAAGTACCTGCGCCTGCTCGCCGAGGGGACGGTGATCCACGCCGGCACCATGAACTCCGGCAACCCGAGCGTCGCCGCCGCCCTGGCGACCCTCGAAGTCCTGGAGCGCGACGACGTCCACGCCCGGCTGCACCGCCTCGGCGCGCGCCTGCGCGACGGCCTGCGCGCGGCGGCGCGGGACGCCGGACAGCCCCTGCGCGTCCAGGGGCCGGGGCCGATGTTCCACGCCGGGTTCGCCCTGCCGGGCCGGGAGGACGCGCCGGTGCGCGACCTGCGCGGCGCGCTGGACGCCTACGACCGCCCGAAGTACGCGGCGTTCGTGGCGGAAATGCAGGAGCGGGGCGTCCGCCTGATCGGGCGCGGCCTCTGGTACGTCAGCGCGGCGCACACCGAGGGCGAGATCGAACACGCCGTCGAGACCGCGCGCGAAGTGCTGGAAGGGATGGAACGGGAGGCATGAGCGGCCCGTGAAGCGATTGGCCGCCCTCGCCACGACCTACTTCCCGGCCTCGCACGCGGACGTGATCCTTTCGCGCTGGATGGCGCCCATTCCCGGCGACGCGGCGTGGGGGTGGCAGCGTCCCCGCACCCGGATCGCCTCGCTCTACATCGCGCAGTCCCGCGCGGTGGACGCGCGCGCGCTCCCCGGCGGTCACCCCGCCCCGGTCGGGCGTCGCGACCGCCGTGAAGAGGTGGACCTCGCCCCGTACTACGCGGAGGCGTCTGGCGTGCCGCTCTGCCCGACCATCCGGGAGGCACTGACCCTGGGGGGCCAAACCCTGGCGGTGGACGGCGTCCTGCTGATAGGGGAGCACGGGGACTATCCGTACAACGAGTTCGGGCAGAAGCTGTACCCGCGCAAGGAGTTCTTCGACGAGGTCGTCGCCGTGTTCCGGGATTCCGGGCGCGGCGTCCCGGTGTTCGTGGACAAGCACCTCTCCTGGAACCCGGACTGGGCGGACGAGATGGTGGCGACCGCCCGGGAGATGGACTTCCCCCTGATGGCCGGGTCGAACCTGCCGCTCGCGGGCTTCGCCGCGCCGGTCGGGGGTCTGGAGGGCGCGGAGGTAACGGGGTACGTCGGCCTGTTCTACGCGGGAGCGGAGGTGTACGGCTTCCACAGCCTGGAGTGGATGCAGTCGCTCATCGAGCACCGCGCCGGGGGCGAGACCGGGATCGCCGCCCTGACGGCGCTCAAGGGGGACGCCGTCTGGGAGGCGCTGGAGGCGGACCCCGGCACCTGGGAACTGTTTGCCGCCGCGCTGGACGCGGCCCCGCTTGCCGCGCCGGGGGACGTGCGCGCGAACCTTCGTCCGGACCCCGCCCGCCCTTCCGACCCGGTACCCACCGCCTTCGTCCTGGAGTTTGCCGACGGCCTGCGCGCGACCCACGTCTCGCTCCACGGCCACCTGAACAGCTTCGCTTCAGCCCTGCGCACGCGGCGCGGCGGCGTGCTCACCGCCGCGCCGCGCCAGGGCGCGAAGGAAGACCACTACGGACACTTCGCCGCACTGAACGCCCGCGTCGAAGAGATGTTCCTGACGGGGAGGCCGCCGATCCCGATCGAGCGCACGCTGCTGACCACGAAGACCATCGCCGCGTGCATGCACGCCCTGAAGACGCCGGGCCGGCGCGTCGCAACACCGCATCTCCTGGGCGGTTACCGCGCATGAAGCGCCGCTCCTTCTGCACCTGGGTTCTTACCACCATGACGACGTCGCTCGCTACGGCACAGGAGCCGGAAGTCGGTCTCGCCCTCGCGCCCGGAGAACTGGAGGTCCAGCCCAGTTTCGAGACCTGCAGCTACTACTACCGCCCGAAGGACGCCGCGGACGGCGGCCCGTTCGCCGTGGAGTTCCGCGAGCGCGGCGCGAGCGACTGGCGGCGCGGCTTCGAGGCCGTCAGCGATCTGCCAGAGGGCGTCTGGAAGGGCAGCCTCTTCGGGCTGCGCGAAGACAGCCACTGGGAGGTACGCGTGCTCTCGGCCGCGGGACAGGCGGTCGCCCGGGCGGCGTTCCGCACCTGGTCGAGCCATCCCCCCGTCGCCCGCGTCGTGGACCTGAGCGAGATTTCGGCCGAGAAACTGCGGGAGGGTTTGGTTATATCGGACCGGGGCGCGCCCGACGGGTGGATACGGTACACCGCGCCCGAAGGCTGGGTGCTGCGCCGGGACTACGACGTTCAGGACCCTTTGGACGCCGCCATCACGTTTCGCGGCGCGCGGTACGTGATCCTGGACGGCGTGACCGTCGCCGGGGGGCGGCGCTACGCCGTCCAGGTGGACGACTGCGACTCGGTCCGCGTCCGCAACTGCGACCTCTCGGGCTGGGGGCGCGTCGGCGTCCAGCAGTTCACCAACGACGGGAACCTCGGCAAGTACGTGGACGCCCGCGGCGACGTCATCAACCTCGACGCCGGGGTCGAGATCCACCGGAGCGCGCGGACCGTCGTGGAGCGCTGCTACCTGCACGACCCTCGGCACCGGGCCAACGCCTGGATGTTCTCGCACCCGACCGGTCCCTGCGCCGTCCACGTCAACCGGACCCGCGGCGGCACCGTCCTGCGCTGGAACGACATGGTCGGCAGCGACGAGCACCGCTGGAACGACGTCATCGAGTCCAGCCAGAACTCCTCGCCCACGGGCGGCTTCTTCCGCGACAGCGACGCCTACGGGAACTACCTCGCCTTCGGGAACGACGACGGCGTCGAGCTGGAGGGCGGCGGCATGAACGTCCGCTTCTACGGCAACAAGATCGAGGGCACCACCTGCGGCGTCAGCACCGGGGCCTGCATCCTCGGGCCGCAGTACGTCTTCGGCAACCTGATCGCCAACCCGGGCGACGAGAGCGGCCTTTCGCTGATGTTCTTCAAGAACAGCCACCGCGTCGAGCAGGGGGGCAGGCGCTATTTCGTCGGCAACACGCTGTACGGCCCGGACTGCAGTGCCTACGGGAGCTACGGCCGCGGGGCGCTGCCCAGGCGCATCGGCTTCATGCGCAACAACCTCTTCGTCTGCAACGACAGCCGACTCCCCGGCGAGTGGGGCGCGCGCGAGGACTTCGACAACGACCTGTTCTGGGCTGGAAGCCGCGGGGAGAAGTCGGCACCCTTTCTGGAGGGCCTGCGCGCCTTGGGCCAGGAGCGGCACGGCCTCGCCGCGGACCCGCGTCTGGCCGGCCCGAACGGCGGCGACTACCGGCTTTCGCCGGACAGCCCGGCGCGGGGCCGGGCCGCCGCCGTGGCGAACCTTTGCGCGGCGGGCGACGACCTGGGCGCGTTCACCGCGGCGCGGCGCGAACTGCCGGACCGCCCGCTGGCGCTGCGGGCGGAGCCGCGGCAGCTGAACTTCGCCGCGCCGGGCGAGACGCGGCAAGCCGAGTTGGTCGTGAGTCTCCCGGCGGGGGAGGCGCGGCCGTGCCGGTTCCGGGTTCGGCAGAACCGGGCCTTCGACTGGTTCACGGTCACGCCCGCCGCCGGGGAGGTCGCGCCGGGCGGTTCGCTGACGCTCACGGTGACGGTGGACCCGGCCCGGCTTCGGGGACGACCGCTCTTCAAGGGCGCGTTTCTCGTCCGCACCCCGGAGGGGCTGTCCCGCCCGATATCCGTGTACGCGCGCGGCGAATTCCGGGAGGACCCGAGGCCCGCGGCAGCCCCCGACACGGTCTACGTGGAGGCGGCGAAACATGCTGGCGCGACGCCGGGCGGCCGGCACGTGCTACTCGCCGCCGAGGCGGGCGCGCAGACGCTGGAGGCGGAAGTCACCCTGCCGCGGGCGGGCGAGTACGCCCTGCTGGCGCGGGCGGCGGTCGAGGGCGGCGTGCTGGGGAGCCGCGCCTTCGAGCTGACCCTGGACGACGCCGGAGAGCCGGCGGCCATCTCCTTCAGCGCGGACTACAACTGGAACGTCGGCGACGAGCGGTTCCGCGTCGTCTGGCTGCACGCGCTGGGCCGCCTGGAGGCGGGGAAGCACCGGCTGCGGCTGCGGGCCGTGCGCGGCGCGCTCAAGGTAAGCGAGCTGATCCTTACGCAGCATCCGGCCGTGTTCTTCCCGCAGCACTGGCAGCGGGAGCGCCCGCCCGCGGCGGATCAGGGGGCCAGATAGAAGCTCCGTTCCACCGGGGAGGCGGCCGCGACCGGGTCCGCCGAGCCGCCCCTGCCGAGTTGCCAGGCGACCACCGTCACCTCCACCGGGAAGCGGGTCCGCGGCGGCAGGGACAGCAGCACGAGCCGGTCCCCCGCTACCTTCGCGGGGCCGGAGCGCACGAAGAACTCGACGCGCAGGCCGGCGCTGGAGGTCGCCCGCAGGGAAACTTCCCTCGTTCCGACCTTCTGGTCCGGGATCCGGGCGAAGTCGATCTGTTGCGCGCGGCCCGAATACGTTGGTGGGACGAACCGGCCGGGCTGTACTGACGGCCGGTATTCGGCGTCGCCGGGGTGGCGCACCGCGATGAAGTTCGGCACGTGCGGGTAGCCCCGGTTCAGTCGGACGCGGTACTTCCCGCCCTCCGCGGCGAAGACGCCGGAGATTCGCTCGACCGTGCGCTCGCCGTCGGCCGCGTGCCCGAACGCCATCCCTGCCTGCGCGAAGTTGTCGGGCAGCCGCTCCAGGAACGTGGTCTCCAGGCGCGTGATCGTCACGCCGTCCTCCGCGTACTCGCAGGGTACCGGGTCCACGATCCCGGACTTCGCGAACGGCGCGGGGGTGCCGTCCGGGTTCGCGAAGGCGACGATCTGATTCCGGCGCTTCCAATCCCTGGCCCCGACGAGCCGCGACGCCGCCTCGGCGAGTTCCCGGTCGAAGAACCAGGGGGCGCTGCGCGCCTCGCCCCTCGCCTCGGCGAACGGGACGACCGCCAGCGGCGGCGTAGGCAGCGGCGGGCGCATGTCCACCACGTAGCCCTCGTCCGCGCCGACGGGGCGCACGGAGCCGTCCGCGTTCAGCCGGTAGCGGATCGCCTTGTCGATGTAGAGCGCCAGGAAGTTTAGATATCGCTCGCTGTAATCGAAGTGCCCGCCCCCGTACTCCTCCACGTACGACACCGGGCGGGGTCGCTCCGCCAGCGCCCGGCGGATCTTCGCCAGGCCCGGCAGGGACGCGCCGTGGGTCGTCCAGTCGTGGGTGGGCTGCCGCCACTCGGGGAACTGACCGGCGGAGTAGACGCCGGGCGTCCGGTCCCTCTCCCGCTGCGGCAGCATGATCCCGCCCTTGGCGGACAGGATGGCGATCGTGCGCTCCGGGCGGGCCTCGGCCAGGTTGCGGGCGAACGTGGTCGTGGTCGAGTGACCGAACGTGACCCAGGGCGCCGTCGCCAGTTCGTCGTACCCCGAGACCTTCCCGAGTTTCGCGAGCACCTCTTCCTGCAGGCGTACGGCGCGCTCGCGGTCCCGCTCGAACCGCAGGTCGAGGGCAGGATAGCACCAGACGATGGCGAGGTCGTTCTTAGCGCACGCGGCGCGGACGGCGGGGTGCTCGACGAAGACCTGCTCCCCGACGTTCTGCTGGGTCAGGACCACGCCGCGGACCTTCCGGCTGCTGGGCGGAACCCACAGATACGCCGTGAAGTCGCGTGCCGCCTCGCCGTCCAC
>DATLHN010000502.1:0-11869 GCA_035539875.1 Armatimonadaceae bacterium | reverse complement strand
CACTGGACCTTCGGGCGCGACTACCACCGGCAGAAGACCAGCTACGAGTACGGCATGAGCAAGATCTACGAGATCGTGTTCAACACCGACCCGTGCCAGGCGTTCCTCATGGACTCCAACTCCATGCTCAGCCATAAGCTGACCGTCGCGCACGTCATCGGCCACTGCCACTTCTTCAAGCACAACAGCTACTTCGCGCACACCGACCGGCGCATGATCGAGAAGGTCCGGCTCCACCGCGACCGGATCGCCCAGTACGAGCAGGAGTTCGGCTGGCGCGAGGTCGAGAACTTCCTCGACGCCGTCATGTGTATCGAGGAGCACTTCGACCCGACGTCCCCGATCCTGCGGCGCGTCGAGCAGGGGAAGGCCGCGCCGGGCAAGCGCGACGAGGGACGCCGCACCAGTGAGTACGACGACCTCTGGACCATGATGGGCACGGAGAGCGCGCCAAAGCCGCGCCACCGCAAGTTCCCGGAGGAGCCGGAGAAGGATCTGCTGCTCTTCCTGGCCGCCTACGGGCGCGACCTCGAAGACTGGCAGCGCGACATCCTCTCCATCGTCCGCGAGGAGATGCTCTACTTCCTGCCTCAGATGCGCACCAAGATCATGAACGAGGGCTTCGCCAGCCTCGCCCACGAGCGCATACTGGAGCGATACCTCAACAAGCCCGAGGACATCTGGGAGTTCCGCCGCCTGCACTCGGGGGTCCTCTCGCCCTCGCCGTCGCCGGGGAGCATCAACCCCTACTACGTCGGCTTCCAGATACTCAAGGACATCGAGCGCCGCTGGGACGGCAATCTCCAGGAGGGCGACGAGCCGGAGACGGACTGGCTTGGCAAGGCCAAGGCCCGCCCCGAGGGCGAAGGATGGAAGAAGGTCTTCGAGGTGTGCGAGGAGGAGAGCGACGTCTCCTTCCTGCGCAAGTACCTGACCGAAAACCTGGTCAAGCGGCTCGACCTCTACACCTACAAGCGCGAGGAGGCGGACGGCGAGGAGCGCTGGGTCGTGCAGTCCACGGACTGGCAGCAGGTGCGCGACCAGATGGTGGACGGCATGACGAATTTCGGCGTGCCGATCATCCGCGTCGAGGACGCCGACTTCGAGCGCCGCGGCGAGCTGTACCTGACCCACGCCCACGACGGCAAGGACATCGACCTGGAATATGCCGGACGCGTCCTGCGCGCCGTGAATAAGATCTGGGGCCGCCCCGTCCACCTGGAGACGCAGGTGGAGAACGAGCGCACCCGGCTCTCGTTCGACGGGACCGAAAACAAGCAGGAGACGCTATGACGGACCGGCGCAAAGGGTGGCGGCACATCGCCGACTACGCCGACAAGCCGGAGCGCTTGCTCGTCGGGCTGATGTCGGGGACTTCGGTGGACGGCGTAGACGCCGCGCTCGTGCGCGTTTCCGGGAGCGGACGGGAAACGCGCGCGGAGGTGGTCGCCTCGGCGATGCTCTCCTTCCCGGACGACCTGCGCGCCCGCGTGCTAGACCTGTGCCACGGCGCGGGCACGCCCGAGGACGTCTCGCGGGCGAGCGTCGCCCTGGCGAAGGAGTACGCGCGCGCCGTCTCCGCCGTACTGGCGCAGGCGGGCGTCCCCGCCGACGACGTGGACGCCGTCGCCAGCCACGGGCAGACAGTCTCCCACACCGTCGGGAACGGCCCGCACCGCGCGACCCTACAGATCGGCGACCCGTCCACGCTCGCCTACCACACCAGGATCGCGGTCGTGTCGAACTTCCGGACGGCGGACGTCGCGGCGGGCGGGCAGGGCGCGCCGCTCGTGCCCTACGTCGATTGGTGCCTGCTCACCCACCCCGGCCATTCGCGCGCCGTCCAGAACATCGGCGGCATCGGCAACGTCACCTACCTACCCGCCGACGCCGCGCCCGAACGGGTCCTCGGCTTCGACACCGGCCCCGGCAACATGCTTATCGACCTCGCCGCGCAGTGGGCGAGTGACGGCGAGTTCGCCTTCGACCGGGACGGAGCCATCGGCGCGCGCGGCAGCGTCGTCCCCCGACTTCTGGACAGCCTCCTGACCCACCCCTACCTGACCGCGCCGCCCCCCAAGTCCGCGGGGCGCGAGGAGTTCGGCAAGTCGTTTTTCGACGCGCTACTAACCGATTGGGGTCCTCGCCTCGCGACGCGTCGTGACGACCTCGTGACCACGCTGACGGCCTTCACGGCCGCCAGCATCGCGGACGCCTGCGACCGCTTTCTCCCGGAATCGCCTGGCGAGTTGATCGTCGGGGGGGGCGGTACGCGCAACCCGACCCTGATGCGGATGCTGGCAGAAAAAATCTCGCCCGTACCTGTTAAAAATCACGAATCCCAGGGTATTAATAGCGACATCAAAGAGGCAATGGCGTTCGCGGTGCTGGCGAACGAGACGCTCCTCGGGCGTCCCGCAAACCTGCCGTCCGTGACGGGCGCGTCCCGCCCCGTCGTACTGGGAACCGTAACCTTGCCGCCGTGATTTCGGTCCTGTCATTTCCGCCGGGCGCGCGCCGTTCAACCAATCAAATGCCGCTGATGTCCACCGTCTACACCGAAACCACGGACGCGCCCGCCCCCATCGCCGCGCCCGCCGCCGCCGCGCCCCGGACCCTCGGCGCGCGCGTGAGGGCGTGGGCCGCCTCCGCGCTGCCCCACCCCGTCGCTGCCGCGCCCGCCGCCGCCCTTCCTTCCGACCCGGAGCGTAGCGCGCGCCTGCTGACGGATCTCACCCGCGCCGTCGCCGAAGCCCCGGACGACGTCCCCCTGCGCGAGACGATCGACCGCCTGAACCACCCCTACAGCGACTGACGGGGCCGCGTACTCCCGCCCCCGGTAACCTCCCCGTTTCCGCCGTACAATGCGGGCGTGAAAAAAAGTTGCGCCGCCCGCGACGCTTTTCCCCCGCTCGGCCCGTCTACCCTGTTGAAAGGCCGACGGAGATGACGCCGCCCCGCTCCGGCGCGTACGGCGGCGGGGGCGACTCCGCCTACGAGTCGCGCCTCATCGAACGCTTCAAGAGTGGCGACTCCCGCGCCCTGGAAACCCTGTTCGACCGCTACGCCGACCGGACGCTCGGGCTCGCCGTCCGCCTGACGGACACCCGGGAAGATGCCGAGGAGGTAGCCCAAGAGGCGTTCCTGCGCGCCTTCCGGTTCGCCCGCGAGATGCGCGGTGACACCGTGACGTCCTTCGGCGCGTGGCTCTTCTCCATCGTCCGGAGCCTCGCCGCCGACCGGCGTCGCCAGCTCAAGCTGCCCGCGCTCATCTCGCTGGCGGCCCCGGAACTGGAGGCGGTCGCGGCGGACGCGATGGACGTGGGCGAGGAGGCGGCCCGCCGCGCCGAGCGCGCGGACCTGCTGCAAGCACTGGACGCGCTGCCCGAGGAGTACCGCGCCGTGCTGACGCTGTGCGACCTGGAGGACGTGCCGCACGCCGAAGCCGCCCAGGTGCTGGGCCGCTCCCCAGCAGCGACGAAGTCGCTGCTCTACCGCGCCCGGCGCGCCCTGCGCGACCGCCTGGCCGAACGCTGGAAAGGAGTTTCGGAGATATGACCTGTGCCGCGGCGCTCGACCTCCTCGGCCCGTACGTGGACGACGACCTGCCCACGGAGAGCCGCCGCCGCGTCGAGGCGCACCTGCTCACCTGCCGCGACTGCGCCTGGGAGGCCCAGACCCTGCGCCTGACGCGCGAGCGCCTGCGCGACGGCATCGGCGAGGTCGTCGCCTCGGACGCCTTCCGCGCCCGCACCCTCGCCCGCCTTCACGCCGACAACGCGCACCTCTCACCGACCGCCGATGTTCCCGAACCCGACCCGCTCCAGTTCCGCCTGCCGTTTAAAGTTTGACCGCGTCTCTGCGGTTTCACAGGAGTCAACACCGTATGCAAGCCATCTGTCCGCGCAAGGACCTCTTCGAAGCCGTTCAGACCGTCGGGCGCGCCGTCTCCGGACGGTCGACACTGCCGATACTCTCCCACATCCTCGCCCAGCCGCAGGGCGACGGCCTCAAGCTCACCGCCACCGACCTGGAGATGTGGATGGAATGCCACCTCCCCGCGCGCATCGAGGCGGGCCTCGGTGACGACGAGGAGGTTTCCGGCTTCACGGCCCCCAGTAGAGCGTTCACGGAGATTTTAGGGGCCCTTCCCGACGCGGACGTGATCCTGGACCGGCCGAGCGGCGGGAACCAGATGCAGGTGCGGTGCGCGCGCTCCGAGTACAAGATCCTCGGGCTGCCGGCGGAGGAGTTCCCGGCGCCGCCGGACGTGACGCCGACGGCAACGTTCACCCTGCCGGGGGAGCTGCTGCGGGACATGATCCGGCACGTGCTCTTCGCGGTGTCGCGGGATGACACGCGGCCGATACTGACCGGGGTCCTCTTCGCCTTCAAGGGGGACACGCTCAAGGCGGTCGCGACGGACACGCACCGGCTGGCGGTGCGCACGCTCGTCATCGCGGACGGCGAGGGCGAGGCGACGGCGGTCATCCCGGCGCGGGCGATGAACGAGCTGCTGCGGCTCGCGGACGACGAGGGGAGCGTCACGATCGCGCTGGCGCAGGGGCAGGCGCGCTTCGAGATCACGCGCTCGGACGCGGGGGGGCTCGGGGCGACGACCATGGTCACGCGCCTGATCGAGGGGCAGTTCCCGAACTACGAGCGCGTCATCCCGACCGGTCACGACCGCAAGCTGACGCTGGAGACGGCGGAGTTCGCCAAGGCCGTCAAGCGGGCGGCGATCGTCGCGCGGGACAACGCGAACCGGGTGGTGCTGGAGACCGAGGGGGCGCAGCTGGTCCTCACGGCCGAGTCGAGCGCGCTGGGTTCGGTGCGCGACGAGATCGAAGTGGCCCGCGAGGGGGACGACATCCAGATCGCTTTCAACGCGACGTACATGAACGACGTTCTGAACATCGTGGAAACGGAAGGCGTGGTGCTGGAGCTTACCGAACCGCTCCGGCCGGGCATCCTGCGCCCCATCGGCGACAAGGCGCAGGATTATCTGTGCGTCCTGATGCCCATGCAGGTGATTTAATCACCGGGCAATCGCGTATCCTCCCGTAAAATGGCCGCCCGTATTCGTTACGGCGGCCATTTTCCGTTGTATTTGCGGGCATTTTAAACGTTCGCCCGTCTCCCTTCCGCGCAAATCCGGGTACATTATCGAAGAAAGGGCGTAACGCGGTCAACGCACGCGCGGCCCGACGCCTTCCATCTTGCGGAAAGGAAGACCGAGTTCCGCGAAGCGGGGAACTCGGCGAAGAAGCGACATGGCCCGACCTCGCAAAACCCCGATCGCGCCCGACGCGACCGAATCGGCGGAGGCGACTCCGACGACAGCATCCCCGGAGGGGGAGACGCCCACGCGGCGACGCCGCCGACGCCGCACCCCGGCCATGATGGCCGCGGAGACCGCCAACGAGACCGCTTCGCTGGTGGAGGCGGTGCTGCGCAGCCGCGGCGCGAAGGGCGCGACGCAGGAGGCGCTCCAGAGCGTGATCGCCTGGGCGCGTGAAGTGCGCGCCGAGGGGGACACGCTAAAGGAGCTGGCGGGGCGACCGCGCCGCCAGAAGACGCAGGCCCCGGCGGACCGGATCGCGCGCTACGAAATGAACCGGGCACTGCTGGACGGGGTCCTTTCCGGCGGCATCCTGCTCGACCTGCGCGACGACGGCTCGTTCATCTTCCTGCACCGCGAGTCCGCGGCGGCGGCGGCGAGCGCGGCCCCCGTCGCCGAAGCCCCGATCGAGTACCCCGAGGGGGATTGAGAGTCTGACCGCCAAGACGCCAGGTGAAGAAGAACGACACTCCCCTTCTCCCCTGGCGTCCTGGCGGTTACTTCCTCGTCGCGCGGCGGCCCTCGGGGGGTTTGCGGAAGCGGTGGGGCCAGATGCGGCGGCCGGGGGCGTCGGCGTACCGGTCGCGGGTGCGGGCGATGGCGTCCATGAGGAGTTTGCCCGCGGCGTCGCGGTCGGCCTTGCGGTCGAGGGTGAACGGCTCGCCGAAGGCGACTTTGACCTTCGCGCGGCGGGGCTTGCCGCCCTTGCCGAGCATCCGGCTGGAGCCGGAGACGTGGACCGGGACGACGGGGCAGCCGGTCCGGATGGCGAAAAGCGCCGCGCCTGGCTCCGCCTCTCCGAGCGTCTCCGGCTCCTGGCGCGTCCCTTCCGGGAAGATGCAGACGACGCGCCCCTCCTCCAGCATCGCCAGCGTCGTCTTGAACGCCTGACGGTCGGGCTCTCCCCGGCGCACGGGGAACGAATCCACGCCGCGCAGCAGGAACGCGATGGCGCGGTTCTCGAACAGCTCCGCCTTCGCCATGAAGACGACCCGGCGCGGGCTGGCGTCCCCGATGGCGACCGGGTCGAGGTACGACGTGTGGTTCGAGACCATCAGCACCGGGCCGGTCGCCGGGACGTTTTCCTCGCCGACGACGTAGAGGCCGCCGAGCGCGTTCATGAAGAGCAGCGTCGCGGTCTGGAGCAGGGCGTAGGTGTCGGCGGGGGGCCGGAGGGCGGACTTCGCTGCGGCGGCTGCGGCGGCGTCAGTGGCGGCGCTCTCCTCCGCGAGGGAGGGACTGCCGCCGCCGCCGTCGGCGCTGCGGCTCAATCCTCGCGCCTCCGGGCGTCCACCACCTCCAGGATGGCGTCCACCACCTCGGCGGGCGACAGGCCGTCGGAGTTGACCTCGATGGCGTCCGGCGCGACGGCCAGCGGCGAGACCACCCGCGTGGCGTCGCGCGCGTCGCGCTCGTCCTGCTCGGCGCGCACCTGCTCCCGGGAGGCGTTCGCCGCGCCCTGCGACACGATGTCGCGGTAGCGGCGCTCCGCCCGCTCCTCGGGCGTGGCGGTCAGGAAGACCTTCACCTCGGCGTTGGGGAAGACGACGGTCCCGATGTCACGCCCCTCCATCACGACGCCTCCCTGCGCGCCGAGGCTCTGCTGCTGGGCGACGAGGGCGGAGC
Organism: Armatimonadaceae bacterium; assembly: GCA_035539875.1. Taxonomy (GTDB): domain Bacteria; phylum Armatimonadota; class Armatimonadia; order Armatimonadales; family Armatimonadaceae; genus CALEKU01. Next base: position 4,902 of record DATLHN010000502.1, on the reverse strand, counting down.
GGACCCCCGGGATGGTGGATACGACGGAGGCGAGGCCGGCGACTTCCGGGGTGCGGATCGCGGCGGTCACGTCCTCCCCGTTCAGGAAGACCCGCTGTTCGCCGTCCTCGGTGGCGGCGGGCTCGAACGCGATGCGGACCGAGCGCGCGAGGGCGGCGATGGCGTCCGCCTCGGACGCGTCCATGCCGCTGCGGCGCGCGTGAAGCGCGATGGCGCGGTACATCGCGCCGGAGTCCACGTAGAGGTAGCCGAGCTGCCGCGCCAGCAGTCGCGCCACCGTACTTTTCCCCGCCCCCGCCGGTCCGTCTATCGCTATCGTCCACGGTCGCATTCTGTCGCCCTCCCTGTCCCTGATACCCGAAATCCGCCGCCCGCCGGTCCGCGCCGGGGTCGGTCCCGTCCCCTAATACGCGCCGGGGCGTCTATTCCGCGCCCGGCGGCGCAGTTCCTGCCCCGGATTCGGCCACGAGACGGGCCAGGTCGGAGAAGTAGCCGGGGTAGGTCTTGGCGACGCAGGCGGGGTCGGCGATGACCACGCCGGGCGCGCGCAGGCCGACCAGGGCGAAGGCCATCGCCATGCGGTGGTCGTCGTAGGTCCGGATGGTCGCCGGGGTGATGCCGCCGCCGCCGCCGGGGCCGACGGGGTGGATGGTGATGCCGTCCTCCCGCTCCTCCACGGTGACGCCGAGGCGCTGCAGCTCGGTCGCCACGGCGCGGAGGCGGTCGGTCTCCTTGTGGCGGATGTGGGCGACGTTCTCGATGACCGTGGGCGTGTCGGCGAAGGGCGCGACGGCCGCGAGGGTCATGACGGTGTCGGAGATGGCGTTCATGTCCCAGGTGACCCCGCGCAGGCGGCCCGTGCTGCCCTCGACCTCGAGGAAGTCGTCGCCGCGGGTGACGCGGCAGCCCATCGCCTCCAGCACGTCGGCGAAGGCGGCGTCACCCTGGAGGGCGTTTTTGCCGATGCCGGGGACGCGCACGCGCCCGCCGGTGAGGGCGGCGGCGGCGAAGAAGTAGGAGGCGGCGGACGCGTCCGGCTCGACGGGGAAGACGCCGCCGGGCGGAACCCGGTAGGTCTGTCGCCCGGGGACGGTGTAGGTGCGCCCGTCGCCCGAGACGTCGATACGCCCGCCGAAGTCCTGGACCATGCGGCGGGTGATCTCGATGTAGGGCGCGGAGAGGATCGGGCCTTCGACGCGGATGACGGTCTGGTCGCCGTGGGCGAGCGGGGCGGCGAGCAGCAGGCCGGAGAGGAACTGGCTGGACTTGTCAGCGCGGACGGTGCACCCGCCGCCGTGGAGTCCGTTGGCGCGGATGCGCACGGGCGGGCAGCCGGTACCGGCGAGGCTGTCGGCTTCGACGCCGAGCGCCTTCAGGGCTTCGAGCAGGTCGTTCATGGGCCGCTCGCGCATGCGGGCGACGCCGTCGATGATGTAGTGGCCGTGCCCGAGGGCGACGACGGGCGTGATGAAGCGCGCGGTGGTGCCGCTGTTGCCGACGAAGAGTGCGCTCCTCCGGGCGGGGATCCCGCCGCCCATGCCGTGGACCTTTACCTCGCGTCGGCCGGGAGCGTCTTCCACGAGGAAGCCGAGGGCGCGGAGGCAGTCCTGCATGCGCGCGGTGTCGTCGGCGGCGAGCGCTCCGGTGAGGGTGACGGTTCCGTCGGCGAGGGCGGCGAGGGCGAGTGCGCGGTTGGTGATGCTCTTGGACCCGGGCACGCGGACGGTCCCGACGAGGGGCGCGGCGGCGGGATCGATGGGCAGTCGGGCGGGCAGGCGGCCCGCTTCGAGGGTTGGCATTTCCACGGTTACACTGTACCGCACGCGGCGGGGGGCGTGCCTCCGCGATACGGGGGAGACACCCATCCCCTCCCCCACGTCTTTAGCCTTTCACGGGGCGAGGTGGGTACGCGCGCGCGGAGCGCCGGACCGGGTGGCGCGGTAGTTGCTTTGTCACGACGATGCGTATTTCGCGGGGAGGATCGCCTTCGCGCTTCTGCGGGGGTGCGTGAAAGACAAGGAGGGCGGAGTGGGGAAGGGCGACGACTGGCGGATGTGGATGGAGGCGCGGGGCTACGCGAAGGACGGGACGTTTTCCGCGCCGCGGGGAGTGGCCCTGGAAATACAGGTGGGGTACGGCGACGGGCGCTCGTTCTTCGGGATCATGGAGGACGGACGCCCGTACGGCGGTTATGACGCCACGTTCGGGTATTCGGACCACTTCGTCTGGATGGCGTACACGAATGCCGAGGGCAGGCGCGTGACCCTTACCTTCCACTGGGACGACGTGTTCTGCGTGACGGTCTCCACCTGACCCGAGGGGGAAACGGCCGGAGCCCCGGCGGGCGGCGGGCGCGTACGAGCGGGAGGGTAGATCACCCTGTCGGCGGAGGCGCGAGACCGGCCCTACCCGGCGGCGCTGAGATGGCACCGCGACCCGGAATTCGTCTCGCCGCGCGGACACAACCCGCGCGGCGTTTCTGTTGCTCAAAGTTAACCATCACACGCCTGTTTGCCTATAATGACAGTGAGGAGGGTGGAGGCGTCATGGCAGACGGGAACCGGGATGGTGCCGGTGGTACGGGCGGAGCAGCGGAAACAGGCGGGGACGCGCAACGTCGGCGGGGCGGCCCCGCGCCCCCGGTGCCGCCGGAGGCGTTCTGCCCGGGGTGCGGGGGCAGTAACCTGCGGAGCCACGGGCGCGACGAGACTCCGGAGCGCAAGCGGCGGTACCGGTGCCGGGACTGCGGGCGCTGCTCGCGCGGGGTGGCGGACCCGGTACGCACGCCGATTCCGGCGAAGGCACGCTGTACCCACTGCGGCGGGAAGGACCTGGGACGCTGGGGGAAGTATCCGGGGAAGAAGGCGAAGCCGCGGTATCAGTGTCGAACCTGCGGGGCGCAGACGGCGGGAACGGGGCTACGCCCGCCTCCGCCCGCGAATCCGTGTCCGTACTGCCGGGGGCGGTGCATCACCGCCGGGAAGCGGCGCAGGGGGAGGCGGCAGCGCTACAAGTGTCTGAGCTGCGGAAGGACGAATACGGGCCTCTGGCCGCGCCCGACCGCGAAGCCGACGGAACTGGCGCTGGTGCGGCGCTCGCTGTGCCTGAACCTGGACGTTCCGGCGCACCAGAAGCTGATCGCGTACTGCCAGAACGCGCAGTTGACGTCGGTGGAGGCGGTGCGGACGATCTTCCGGGACGCGGCGCGGGGCATGGCCGTGGTTACGATGGCGTCGGCCCCGCGCCGCGTGTTCGGCGAGGGGGGAGGCGGGGCCGACGGTGGGGACCGGCGGCGCGGTTCCGCGCCGCCGTCCTATCGCCCCCGCTTCACGCTGGCCGAGGCGGAGGCGGCGCTGGCGAGTTTTCCGGACCGGCGCGGGGAATATACGCGGGCGCGCCTGATCGACGGGCGCGGCAACCCGCGGCACCTGAGCGTGGCGGTGATGAGCAAGGTTTCGGTGCGTCTCGACCCGGCGGCGGTGGAGGGTCTGGTGCGGGTAATGGAGGCGAAGAAGTGGAATCACCAGCAGGCGGCGCGGTGGCTGATCGCGAACGCGCGAGTGCCGGAACGGCGACCGACGATCATTTCGGAGGAGCTGCGGGCGCTGTTCGCCGGGGAGTAAGGACCTCTCCCCCCTCCCCTCGTATTGCCCTCACCCGGCTCGCCGAGGCTCCCCGCCCTCTCTCGGGCGCGCAGCGCGCCATTAGAGCGCGGCTGCGCGCCGCTGAGAGTCGGTTTTAGTGAGGCCCCGTCGCCTCGTGGGGGACGCCGCAGGGGCCGCCGCCGGTCGCGGGGGGAATCTCGACGTGCTTGCCGTCGAACGTGAAGGTCTGATAGAACCGGGCAAGCTCCTCGCTGGCGCGCGGCAGGTAGTGGCAGATGAACGAGCGGCGGAAGCGGTCGGCGCTGCGGTTCGGGTAGGAGCCGTGGATGACGCTGCCGTTGAAGAAGAGGCAGTCGCCCGCCTTCATGTTGGCGGGGGCCGTGCTCATGCCCTCGGGGACGGGGACGTGGGCGTCGGTGAAGGAGATGGTCGGGTCCGACTTCTGCGGGCAGGCGATGTCCAGCAGGTGGGAGCCGGGCACGAGCATCATGCCGCCGTTCTCCTCGTCGACGTCGTCCACGGCGACCCAGGCGGCGTAGCACGTGCCGGGCTTGACGCGCAGGTAGAAGTTGTCCTGGTGGAGGTCCTGGCCGCGGGCCCCGGCGGGCTTGAAGTAGAACATGCTCTGGGCGGCGATGGGGGCTTCCCCCATGAGCGCGGCGAGGACGGTCTCGACGCGGCGGTCGAGCATGTAGCGCATGGAGAGCGGGCCGACGGGCTTGTCGGCGTGCAGGTGGGGGTGCATCATGCGCGGGTAGAACTTGAGCGGGTCGGACGGGTCGCAGTTCTGCCAGTGGCCGTCCGAGAGGCCCTCGATCGGCCCGCCGGCCGCCTGGGCCATGAACGTCTCGCGAATCTCGGCGACCTCGGCGGGCGAGAAGAGGCCGCGCACGACGGCGTAGCCGTCGCGGTCGAACTGCTCCTTCAGCCCCGCAAGATATTCCGGCGTCAGGTTCGCGTTGGCTCCGGGAACCGCGGCGCGCTCCGCTGTGGCAATACCCATCTTCGATTACTCCCTCATCGTCGTAGAGGCGGCTCTATTGCTGAAAGGATACGCTACAATGACGTTATCAACAACCGTAATGCGTGCTACGCACCTATAATATTCTGCTGAGCGATGGAGAGCCTCACCCGACAGGAAACGCCGCACCCGCCACGTGGCGTAGTCGGCGTCCTCGCGGAAGCGGCCCGCGACGAGCGGTGCGACCGGCGGGTGCGGCGTTTCCTGTCGGGTGAGGCTCTCCATCGCTCAGCAGAATATTATAGGTGCGTAGCACGCATTACGGTTGTTGATAAC
>DATLHN010000501.1:0-8948 GCA_035539875.1 Armatimonadaceae bacterium | reverse complement strand
GAATAGCGCTCGGGGGCGGGGTGGGGCGGAGGACCGCGGCATCCTCCGGGCGGTCGGCCCCCCGGTCGGCGTCGTTGACCCGCAGCGGGCGCGCGTCCAGACTCCACCCGTCCTCGCGGAGCAGCGAGATGGCCTTTCGGGCGTTGGCGGCGCTGAACTTGGCCGCGGTGTGGGCGCGGTGCGCCTCGCGCACGCGCCGTTCCACGAGGACCTCGGTGTACTGCTGCGCGACCGTCGCGGCGCAATCCGCGGTGATGGACAGACTCCAGATCGCGGCGCGCGTCATCCGCTCCGCGGGGAGGGGCTCGAGCGTCCGGACGTTATCGAGCGCCTCGTTCGCCTTCGCGCACGCCTCGGCCATCTCCGCCTGATAGCGGGCGACGCTGGCCAGGGGGCGGGTTTCCGCGGTTGTCAGGGACGTGGCGGCGTAGAGGAGCACGCGCTGGGCGGCATCGCCGACGCGCCGCAGCGAGGCTTGAACGGGGGCAAGGGCCTGGTCGCGCTGCAGCAGGTCAAACAGGTGGGCGGCGCGCCCGGCCGCGAGGGCCGCCGCGCGCAGGTAGCCGGACCAGGCCATGTACCTCTGGGTGTGCGGGACCTCCGCCCGGAGGATTAGCCCGCGCGTCTTCTGCTCGATCTCCTCGGCGATGTCGGTGGCTTCCGTCGGGTCGCCCAGTGCCCGGAGGTTCTCTTCCGAGAAGTAGAGGTGGCTCTGGCCGATCGTCGCCGAGGCGCGGTGCATCATCTTCGCGAGGAGGCGGTCCAGCGCGCGCAGATCGGCGGCAGCCTCCGGAGAGACGTGGTCGCTCTGGGAATAGCGCAGCGCCCCGGCGGCGGACCCGGCCAGGACGGTTTCCGCGTCGGAGTCGGCGTCCCCGGAATCGGGCGCATCGGCGGCCAGTACCTGCTCCAGAAGCTCGGCCCCGAACGGGACCTCGTCGGCGAGAAGTCCAACCGGGACATGAGGCGACGTCGGCATCGTCGATATCCTTCAGATGATCTCCGGCTTCCGCGCGCCTCCTGAGAAAACAACCGCTCCCGAGCAAAATTTACTAAACGCGCTGCCGTGCCGAATTATAGGCACGGATCGTTCCTGTTCGCAATACCTGTTTAGAAAATTCCCGAATAATACAGGTAAAAACGCTTATGAAGGTGGCATTATAAGCGCGTTATGCCTGTATTTTCTGCCAGCCTGCTTGGTTCCGTTAGCGTGCGGGCTTAGAATTCTGGTAGGCCGCGAGATGGGGCGTGAGTACCCTGGTCCAGAGCTGATATCCCTCCGGCGTCATATGGAGCCGGTCGGCTTTGAACAGCTCCGGGCGCGGCTTTCCGTCGGTCCCGAGCATGGGCGTGGCCACGTCGACGAAGACTACCTTACCCGCCTGCGTCCCGGCCCAGTCGCGGACCAGCGCGTTGGCGCGGCTCATCCGGTCCCACAGATGCCAGCGCGAAAGGCTCGGCTTGATCGCCAGGAAGTAGACGACGGTGTCGGGAAGGCCGCCGTCGCGCACCTTCTTCACGAACGCCTGGAAGTCGGCGAGCACCTGCCCGGGCGTCCGTCCGCCGGAGATGTCGTTGTCCCCGGCGTAGAAGACGACGGCGCGCGGCCGGTAGGGCAGCACGATCCGATCGGCGAAGTGAACGGAATCCGGGACGATAGAGCCGCCGAAGCCGCGGTTCAGTGTTGTGACGTCTGGAAAGTCCGTGAGCAGCGTGCGCCAGCCCCCGATGGAGGAACTGCCCACGAAGACCACGCCGCCTTTCGCGGGCGGTTTCTCGCGGTCGCGCGCCTCGAAGGCGGCGATTTGCTTCTCAAAGCGCTCGGGCTTGGGGGTGGGCTTGGGCGTGCCCGGCTTCGCTTCCTGCGCCGCCGACGCGGTGGCGGGTGGCGCCGCGGGTGGCGTCTGCGGGCGGGCGGTAGTCGCTACGGGCGTGAGCAGCAACAGAAGGCCGGAGCACAGCGCGGTCGCCGCGCGGGAAGAAGTCGGTAAGGCGGGGTGGCGAGGTTGGTACATATCTCTCTCACGAAGCGCGGCTCCCGGTCGTGACCGCCGGGAGCCGCGTAGTGTTCTGGCAACGGAAGCGTTCCGCGTGGGCGGGTCTCAATCCTTCTCGCGATTGCGAAGCTCCTCCCGGGCGCGGATCTGCTCGGCGAGGCGGCGCAGGTCGTCGGGCAGGTCGTCCTCCCCGAGCGCGAGCTTGCCGTCGGGCTTGTCCTCCTCCGACGGCGGGGGGGGCAGGGGACGCGTCCACCCGTCGGGAAGGCGATCGTTTTCCCACCGCTGCCGCGCGCGGACACGCAGGTCGGCCAGGGCCGACACGTCGTCGTCGGTCGGGGTCAGGTGGATCTCCACGTTTTCCCCGCGCGACTCGCGGTAAACGGCTTCGGCGACCGAGACGTACAGCGTTTCGCCGCGCTGCACGCTCGCGCCGGAGGCGAGGTCAGGGTGGCCGATGACTCGCGTCGGCTCTTTCTGCCTCGTGCTGCTTAAACTCCCCAGTCCGCCAAGCGTCACGGATCGGACCCTCCCCTGAAATCCCGCGCTCCCCGACGACACCTGCGAAACGATATTCCCGCCGCTGGTCACCGCCAGAAGCGGCCGGGACTGCTGCGCCACTACGACCAGCCCGGAGACTCCCTGCGCCGGGGTCCACAGTCGCGGCGCTTCCAGAACTACCAGTCCGGTCGCCGTCTGGTACCGCACGGACACTCCCGTCGTCACGGTCCTACCTACCCTCGCTCCTCACGTGCTCAGAATGTACCCCAAACGCGCCCTTTCAGACGCGCCCGGCTCACCCCGAGCTAAGTACCGTCCGGTTTTTTCTCCTGTGCGGCTCCCACCGTCGCCTTGCCGAGAAGACGGAACCGCGTAACGCGACCCGTCTTGGGGTCCGGGAGGAGGACCTCGGCGATAACTTCCTCGCGGTTCGCCGTGATGCGGGTCGCTCCCGTCATCGTCACCCCCGACACGCCCGCGGGGAGCGTCTTGCCCGCGAGCCGGACACTCCAGAGCACCTGGAGCGTGGGAGCCCCGCCCTCCGTTTTTTCTCTACCCTTCTCGTCCGGCTTCTCTACCGTGGGCGAGAGCGAGATCGCGTAGGTGGGGTCCGTCCCCGTCACGTTGACTGACGCCGTCTGCCCGTCCAGCGTCGTCAGCACCGGCGCGGCGAGGACCTGTTCCGAGTCGGCGGTCTTCGCCTCCAGGCTCGCGCTCTCGGCCCTCACGAGCCGGGTCGTGAAGCGCACCTCGGTCCTGTTCCTCGCGTCGTTCTGCGGCGCGCGGGTGCCGGGGTCGGCGGTCATCGCCGCCGCTGACACCGGAGCGCCCGGCACCGACACTGCAATCCCGATCGTCGCCAACGCGACCGTCGCCATCCTCAATACTGCCAGTATCGGCACGCTATGCTTTCCCCCTCATGCTGGCCGCGACCGGCGGAAGCGATAAAAGCTCGGTCAGCCGCCGGATGACATAGTCCGGCGTCAGTCCGGAGGCCACCGGGAGCGGCTCGCCCCCCGGGTTCATCCAGACGCTCGTCCACCCCGCCGCGTTCGCGCCCGCGATGTCGGCTTCCAGAGAGTTGCCCACGAACAGCAGCTCGCCGGGGGGAAGGGCCACCCTCTCGGACGCGAACTCGAAGATGCGGGCGTCGGGCTTCGGGTGCCCGAACTCGGTGTCCACCACGATCTCTTCGAACCACCCGTCCAGGGCGAGGGCGGCCAGCTTGCCGCGCTGCATCGCCGAGGGGCCGTTCGTGATGAGTCCTACCCGGAAATACGGTCGGAGGGCCGAAAGTGTCTCCACCGCGTCCGGAAACGTTTCGAGCGCGTCCGCCTCGGCCTGCTCGTAGGCCGCCAGCAGCGTGTCCGTCAGGTCGGCGGAGCCGATCCCCAGGCTTCGGAGCGCCTCCTCGGTGAGGACGCGGCGGAATGCGCGGGTCGGGAGCGTTCGCAGATCGCCGTAGCCGGGCGTCCCGTATTCGAAGCGCTGGCGGTAAACGTCGTAGATCGCCGCGGACAGCCGCTCCTCGTCGATGGCGGGGTCGAGGCGGGCGGCCAGCGCGCAGCCCGCCGAGAGCGCGCTCTGCTCCGCCGCCGCGTAACCGATGAGGGTGTCGTCGAGGTCGAAAAAGATGCCCCGGAGCTGTCTCGCTGGTGTTGGTCGTGTCGCCATATACACGGTCGTTACCCGGTCCCCGTCGCCCGCAGGCCGCGCTGCTCCCCGGGATCGGCGGCGATGACGACGTCGTCGTCGGGATCACCACCCGCCGGGGGTTCCGGTATTGTACCCGAGGCGCCCGATTCCGGAAAAGCGTCGGCGGCCGTTGTCTCGGCCTCCGCGAGGCACGCCCGCGCGGAGGCCGCCTCCGGCAACGGAAGGGATGCCAGCCACCCCTCGACGTCCGGGCTGCCCTGGGGCGTCAGGCAGCGGGCGAGGCGGCGGAGGCGGTCCCAGCCGACCGCGGCCGTCAGCGCCAGTCCGAGGGTGGTCGCGCGCCCGTAGTAGCCCGGCGGGTAGGCCGCCGCGCGCCACGGGTCGGCGGCGAGCAGGGCGGGGAAGGGGCAGAGGCCGGCCTCCTCGCGGTAGCGCGCCTCCTCCCGGGCGGCATACTCCGCCGCGCCGGTTCGGCGCAGCAGGCGCAGCGCGGTCAGGCACGCCAGCATCTCGTGCGTCCAGTGGAAGATGCGCCCCTGCGAGCAGACGCGGTGGAACATCTCGTGCCCGATCTGGAGGCGCGCCTGGTAGGGGTCGGAGCCGCGCGCGAGGTAGATGTCGTAGCGCCGGTCGGCGTACTCCAGGACGCACTCCGGGCGCTGGCCCAGGATCAGGAGAAAGGGGCGGGAGGCGTCCCCGGGCGCGCCGAAATCGGAGGCGCAGGCGTTCTGGGCGAGGTGCGCGTACTGGAGGAGGTCGGGGTCGCGCAGGGCGTCGTAAGACGCCGGGGGGGTACAGCAGGCGCACGCCCAGCGGAGCGCGCCCGTGCCGGGGACGCATTCCGCCTCGGGCAGGCGTTCGAAGGTGCGCTGGCAGCGCGGCATCGCGGCGGCGGATACTGAGCCGGAAAGTCTGCGGAGCAGCAGGGCCGCCGCCGTCGCCGTAGTCGTCTTCCCCATCGGGGGCGACGAACGGCCGGGGGCGGGTCAGCGAGGCCCGCACGGAGTCCTCGACGAACTGCGTGACCGCCTCCTCCTCGGCGAGCGCCTGCACCTGCTCGCGCAGCTCGCGCACTCGCTTCTCCAGCGAAACGAAATCGGGCGAGTCGGGGTCCGCGGAGTCGCGCGCCGCCACGGCGTCGCGGTAGCGGTCCTGGAGCGCCTCCCGGTACGCGCGCCACTGCTGGGCGCGGGGCGCGCCCCCCAGGAAGTCCTCGACGATCTCCTCGCGCGGGTCGACGAAACCCGCGTCCGGCGCGGCCTCGCGACCGCCGTTGCGGCTGTTCTTGCTCATGCGCTTATTGTACAGCGAAGACCCGGGAGACGCCCCGGGCGCCCCCCGCCCGTCTGATACAATCAGACCAAACTTTAGGGCGCACGTTCGCGCGTCCGCACGCAACCGGGCGCGGCGGCGGGGCCGCGCCGCGGAGAGGAGTTTCCCGTGTCCGAACCGGTGATCTTTATCGACGGCGAGTACGTGCCGAAGTCCCAGGCGTTCCTTCCGCTCCAGGACCACGGCTACCTGTACGGCGACGGCGTCTTCGAGGGCGTCCGCGTTTACAACGGTCGCGTCTTCCGCCTCGACCCGCACCTGGAACGGCTGCTCTTCTCGGCGCACGCGCTCGGCTTCCGGACCGAGGGGATGACCCTGGACACGCTGCGGGAGTCGGTCCTGGGCACCTGCCGCCGCAACGGGCACGCCAACGGATACATCCGCATCACCCTCTCGCGCGGCACGGGCCTCGGCCTCGACCCGGCGCACATCGACAACACGCCGCGACTGGTCATCTCGACGCAGGAGCTTCGGCTCTACTCGAACGAGCTGTACGACAACGGCCTGACGATGATCACGTGCGCGACGCGCGTCCCGTCGCCCGACACGATCGACCCGCGGCTCAAGTGCACGGGCAAGTACGCCAACAACATCCTCGCGAAGATGGAGGCGAACCGGGTCGGCGCGGGCGAGGGCATCATGCTCAACCAGCAGGGCCTGGTCGCCGAGGCGACCGGCGACAACGTCTTCGTGATGGAGAAGGGCACGCTCGTGACGCCGCCGCCGTCCGCGGGGTGCCTGAAGGGGGTCACGCGCGGCGTAGCGATGGAACTGGCCCAGAGCATGGGCATCCCCGTGCGCGAGTCGAACCTCTCGCTCTACGACATCTACAACGCCGACGAATGCTTTCTGACGGGCACCGCCGCCGAGATCATCCCCGCGGTGGAACTGGACAGGCGGACCATCGGGAACGGCAAGCCCGGCGACGTCACCCGCAAGCTGATCGCCGCGTTCCGCGCCCACACCGCCGAGAGCGGCGACGCGTTCTGAAGGGCCCGCAGCCTAAATGCGACAGCCCCGCCCGGGTACCGGGCGGGGCTTTTTTCGTCGCGGCGCAATAACTTCGGTTCGAAACGCGTTTCCGGTGGTATCGTTTAGATATTCAGTAAATATTACCAAACTAGCAGCCGGCCGTACAGCAGCGCGCCCGTTTTCGCGCGGCGGTGGCGGCGGCGGGCTAAGGAGGACGACGTTGTTCCGCCAGAGATTGAAGGGCCGCATGGCCCGGGCCTTGCCGGCGGCGATGCCCCTGTTCGTACTGGTCACACTCGCCTTCGGCGTGCCAATGCTCGTACGCCTGTTCGTGCCCGCGGCTGGCGGGAGCCACGCGCCGCTGATGTTCGGGAGCGCGCGGAAGCAGGCGCAGCCGGCGCTCCGGACGCCGGTGAGCACGGCGTACCAGGAGGAGGCCGTGATCCGGCGCGTCCTCTACGGCGAAGGCGCGGCGTACGACTGACGAGCCGCCGCCGCGGCTCGCACCTACGCGACTGCGTATTGGTCCCACACCGCCCGCCCGATGTCGGCCAGGCGGGTCTCCGTATCGCTGACCGGGTCGCGCATGTCGCGGCAGAAGGCGGCGACCGCCGCGACCGGCGCTCCGCCGCGATACAGGACGCCCGCGTCGTTGACCACCGCGCCGGAGCCGAGCGTGCCCGTCTTGTGCGGGAAGCGGCAGAACGCGGGCAGGTGGCGGGGCAGCCGCCCGTTGAGCTGCTGGCGTCCCAGGATGGTCAGCATCGCCTCGCAGGATGTCGCCCCCGCACACTCGTGCCGCCCGATCGCGGCGAGGAGGCGGGCCATGGCGCGCGGCGTGGAAAGGTCCCGTTCGGCGGTCGCCCGGCCCACCGCCTCGCGGACGGCCTCCAGGTCTTCGGACCGCTCCCGCAGGCCCGGAATCTGCGCGCAGCGCGCGTCCCACTCCCCGTAGCGCATCCCCACCAGGCCGGGTTCCAGCGCCGTGAAGTAGTCGCCGAGCAGCTGCGCGATGGTGCGGTCTACCCGGATGTCCCGCAGGTCGAGGTCGCGCATCGCCGCCGTCACCGCGGGCGGGCCGCCGATCTGCTCCAGGACCAGGTCCGTCGCGGCATTGTCCGAGACGATTATCATCAGGTGCAGCAGGTCGTTCAGGCTCGGGTTCAGGCCGGCGTCGAAGAAGTTGAGCAGGCCGCTGCCGAACCCGCGGCGCTCGTCGGTCAGGGGTACGCGCTCCGTCAGGTCGAGCGCGCCCGCCTCCGACGCCCGATAGGCCGCCACCAGGATCGGCACCTTGCAGACGCTCGCCATCGGGAACGGGTCGTCGAGGTGCGTCCCTACCTCCGCACCCGTCTCCATGTCGCGCACGCAGACCCCGACGACGCCGCGCGCCGGGGCGGTCAGGCGCTCGATCGTCTCCGCCAGCGGGGACAGGTGCGTAGGGGGATTCGTCATCGTCTCTCCGGGACGAGGCCGACGGCGTCGTTGGCGTACGCGCGGGCGTAGTCGTAGGTTAGGCGGGCGTGCCCGGCGTCCTCCCAGTCCGGGCCGGAGGAGTTGCGGAAGAGGAACGCCCCGCCGCCGGGGAGCGCCGGGTCGTCCTCGTAGCCGACGAGCACGACGCTGTGGCCGTCGAAGACCTCGGCGGGGGGCGGGTGGTTCAGGAGGCGCGGCGCGGGCGGCCGGTATTCGGCCCGCTTCGGCCAGCGGAGCCCGGCGGCGACCGGGTGCTCCTCCGCCAGGCTGGCGCGGACCGCCGTCAACTGCTTCTCGGACAGACCCGTGGCGACGTCCCACTCCTTGAACCAGCGGGCGGCGACGACGCCGCGGCGGGCGATCGCCTCCCGGAGCGCGGCGGGCGGGGGCTCGGCCTTGGCGTCGAACCGGTCGGCGGCGTACGGCATGAGCGGCTCCGCGCAGACGCCGAAGCGGCGCAGCCCCTCCAGGGCGTCCGAGAAGAACGAGCCGTCCGTGGCGCGCCCGTTGGTCTGGTGTGAGGCCCAGTTCAGGAACTCCACGCTCAGCCTCTCGCCGCGCGCGGCCGTCCGGTGCTGCTGCTGCTCGAACTCCAGGACGGCGACGAGGGCGAACAGGGAGCAGGTGCCCCGCTTCCCCTGGGCGCGCGGCGTCAGGCCGCGCGCCCGGAACGCGGGCCTCAGGTCGATGGCGGGCGGCAGGTTCATGGTGTTTCCAGTTCGCCCGCCTCGCACGGGTTTCCTGCCGGAGCGTGCCGCCGCACGAACAGGAGTTCGGACGGCACACGGCGGACTTAATCAGGAGGCAGCCACTGCCACGCCACCACAGGAGGGAAGCCCTTGGAAGCCGCATTTGGCGACCTGCTCGGATCGCTCGCGCTGCCGCCGGTCGGGCGCAGCCGCCGCGTCTCCAGTAACGAACAGCCGAACTGGAACGACGGCAACTTCGACAGCACCTACCTGGCCCCCGGCGACGTGCTGGAGATGCCGCTCCTGGAGGGGCCGGGCTACATCA
>DATLHN010000500.1:0-8854 GCA_035539875.1 Armatimonadaceae bacterium | reverse complement strand
CCCGCCCCGGCGGCGGGCACGCAGGCGTACGTCGGGGCGCGCATCCTGCCGATCGCCGGGCCGGAGATTCCGGACGGGGTCCTGATCGTGCGCGACGGCAAGATCGTCGCCGTCGGGCCGCGCGCCTCGACGCCGGTTCCGGACGGGGCGCAGGTGCGCGACGTCGCCGGCAAGGTCCTCATGCCCGGGCTCGTCGACACGCACAGCCACGTCGGCGGCGGTTCGGGCGGCGACGCCTCCGGGGCGCTCCAGCCCGAGGCGCGCATCCTCGACGCCCTGAACGTTCGCGACTCCGGCCTCCAGCGGGCGCAGGCGGGCGGGATCACGACCGTCAACGTCATGCCCGGCAGCGGGCACCTGCTCTCCGGGCAGACGCTCTACCTGAAGCTGCGCGACGACGCCCGCACCGTGGACGACCTAACCATCCGCAACACGGACGGCTCGCTCGCCTTCGGCGTCAAGATGGCGAACGGGACGAACTCCATCCGCCCCGGCGGCGGCGCGTTCCCGGGCACCCGCGCGAAGTCCGCCGCTATGGCGCGCGCCCTCTTCCTGAGGGCGCAGGAGTACCGCGACAAGGTCAAGGCGGCGGGAAGCGACAAAACGAAGCTGCCCGCGCGCGACCTGGGCCTGGAGATAATGGTCGAAGTCCTCGACGGCAAGCGGGTCGTCCACCACCACACGCACCGCCACGACGACATCGTGACCGTGCTGCGGCTGGCGAAGGAGTTCGGGTTCCGCGTCGTACTGCAGCACGTCTCCGAAGGCTGGAAGGTAGCGGACGAGATCGCGCGGGCGGGCGTGCCCTGCTCGGTGATCGTCATCGACAGCCCCGGCGGCAAGCTGGAGGCGATCGACATGCGCCTGGAGACCGGCGCGACGCTTTCGAAGGCGGGCGCGCTCGTCGGGTTCCACACCGACGACTACATCACCGACTCGCGCCTGTTCCTCCGGTCGGCGGCCCTGGCCGTGCGCGCGGGCATGGACCGCCAGAAGGCTCTGGAGGCGATGACCCTGGCGGGGGCCAAGATGCTGGACCTCCAGGACCGGATAGGCACACTGGAGGCGGGCAAGGACGCCGACTTCATCCTGCTCTCGGGGGACCCGCTCAGCGTCTACGCGCAGGTGCTGGAGACGTACGTGGAAGGCCGGAAAGTCTTCGACCGCGCGGACCCGAAGGACCGCCTGATCGCCACCGGCGGCTACGGCGCGACCCGCGACCAGGTCGCCCACCTCGACTGCTTCGGCGACGACCACGGTCACGGAGGAGGTAAGTGATGAAGACTCCGCGGATCCCCCTCATCCTCGCCCTGCTCCTGAGCTTCCCCGCCCTTGCCGCCCGCGCGCAGACGCTGGCCGTGCGCGGCGAGACGGTCTACACGATGGCGGGCGGGCCGCTCAAGGACGGCGTCGTGCTGGTGAAAGACGGCAAGATCGAGAAGGTCGGCCCCGCCGCGCAGGTGCCCGTCCCCGAGGGCTACCGGACGCTCACGGCCAAGGTGGTGACGCCGGGCCTGATCGACGCGCACACGGTCGTCGGCCTCTCCGGCTACCTGAACCAGCCGCAGGACCAGAACCAGCTGGAAGGCTCCGCGCCGGTGCAGCCGGAGCTGCGCGCCCTCGACGCCTACGACGCCCGCGAGCGGCTCATCGAGTGGCTGCGCGGCTTCGGCGTGACGACGCTGAACACGGGACACGCGCCCGGAGCGCTGGTGCCCGGCCAGACGATGCTGGTGAAGACCCTGGGCGACACGGTCGAGGCGGTCGTCGTCCGTCCGACGTCCGCCATCTGCGTGACGCTGGGCGAGGGGGGCGTCGCGCGCGGCGGCTCGCCCGGCACCCGGGCCAAGACGGTCGCCGTCCTGCGCGCGGAGTTGCTCAGGGCGCAGGACTACGCCGCGAAGCAGCAACCCGCGAAATCCGACGACGCCAGGGACGCCAAAGGCGGGAAGGACGGGAAGCCGGCCGCCGCCGCTCCGACGCCGCCCGCCCGCGACCTGAAGATGGAGGCACTCGCGGGCGCGCTCCGCGGCGAGGTGCCCCTGCTGGTGACCGCGCACCGCGCGACGGACATCGCGAACGCGCTCCGGGTGGCGAAGGAGTTCCCGACGCTGCGCGTCATCCTCGACGGCGCGTCGGAGGCGTACCTGATGGTGAGCGAGATCAGGGCGGCGGGCGTGCCGGTCGTCCTGCACCCGACCATGATGCGCGCGGACGGCGAGGCCGAGAACCTGAGCATGGAGACGGCGGCGACGCTGCGCAGGGCGGGGATCCCGGTCGCGCTCCAGAGCGGGTTCGAGGGGTACGTGCCGAAGACGCGCGTGGTGCTGTTCGAGGCCGCCGTCGCCGCCGCGTACGGCCTCTCGTTCGAGGAGGCGCTGGCGACGATCACGCGGGACGCGGCGAAGATACTGGGCGTCGACGACCGGGTCGGCACGCTGGAGGCGGGCAAGGACGCGGACCTCGCCCTCTACGACGGCGACCCCTTCGAGTACACGACGCACTGCACCGGCACCGTCGTCAACGGCCGCGTCGCCAGCGAGGTCGTCCGGTAGAAGAGAATAGCCCCCGCCGCGCAAGTGCGCGGCGGGGGCTATTGGCGTTGCGTCAGAGGGATTCGCGCCGGGGCGCGGGCACCCACTCGATGGCCTTGCCGTTCTGGCGGAAGTAGCCCCTGCTCTCGGTGCGCGAATGCTTGCGCGCGGTGGTCGCGGCGGTGCAGATGCCGCCCTCGATCTCGCAGGACTCCGGGGCGCCCTTCGCCAGGAGCGGGCCGTGGGCCGGGCAGACCGGGTCGCGCACGACCCCGTTGACCGCGACCAGGGTCCGTTTCCCCACGGTCACCGGCGTCAGGCGGGTCTTGGCCTCCCGGCGGCGCTCTGCGCCGCCGTCGGGGCGGGTCTCCGTCTTCTTCGCCTGAGACGCCCAGACGGGCTGCTTACCGACATGAACGAGGTAGTCACCGGGGCCACGCGGGCGGACGTCGTCGCCCGCGGCGACAGCCCGGCCCGCGGCCGGGATCGTGGTGAGCGCCGCCGCGGCGGCGAGGGCGGCGATCGAGTGTATCGGTTTCATTTTCACGGTGCGTATTCTCCAGTCAGACAAAGCAAATGACCTCCGGGAAGGCGCTGCCCCGCGAAGGGGCGACGCATCCCGAAGGTCTTGTTCGGTTTACCTGACAGCCGCCGGAGACGGGCGCAAGCACCCGACCGTACGGCCCGACTATCGGTTACGTGAGTTTCCGCGTCGTCGCGGGCGGAGCGGCTACTCCCCTTCGCACTTTTTTTTCTACCCCGATCCGGGCCGTTTCGCCACCCCCCTGCTACCGGAGGCGGAAGCGCACCGGCCCGGCCGCCAGTTCCTCCGCCGTCACGGAGACGCGGCTCGCGGCGGCGGACGTTGTCGCGCCGCCCACCCGCTCGGCGGGGCTCGGGAAGGTGACCGTCACCGGCAGGTTCGAGCGCAGGACGAAGGTGCCGTCCGCCTCGCGCGTCAGCGATGCCGTGGCCTCCATCGTCACCGTGTCCCCGCTCTGGACGTCGTAGACCGTGAACGGCTCGCCGACCTTGGGCGTCAGGCCGCCGCCCACGCGCAGCGTCTTGAAGTCGTCCATGCCCCGGACCGTGCCGGTCTGGCCGCCGCTGACGACCCGCTTTCCGTTCAGGAAGCGCGTGTCCGCGCCGTAGACGTAGCCGAAGACGAGCGGCGCGTTGGAGACGAACCCGCCCCTCTTCGCCTCCTGAACCTTGCCGCGCCCGAGGGTCAGTTCCGAGCGGCGCGGGACGACCGTCACGCCGCCCTGCTCCAGGCGCGCGACCCGGTAGGCGGAGCCGTGCGAATAGGCTTTGTTTTCCACCAGCAGAAGTCCGCCGCCGGCCGCCGCGGAGGCCGGGAGCGCGGGCGAGACGGCGAACGTCCCGCCCGGATCGTCCGTAGACGCGACGCGCCCCGTCCAGCGCGCCTTCCCGAACTCCAGCGCGAAGCCGCCGCCGCTCGCGAGGCGCGTCCCGCCGGAAAGGTACAGCGCGTCCGTCTTTCCGCCGAGGGTTCGGACCAGGCCGATGCCGCCGCCTCGCAATTCGACGCCCCCCGCGCCCGAAACGTCGCCCACCTGCCGGGCGTCGAGCAGCCAGTCCTCCCGGCCGCCCTCGGCGGAGACGCGCACCCCGGCGACCCGGCCTGACGCGTGCCGGACGGCTTCCGTGGCGCGGACCCGGGGCTTTTCGCCGAACGGCTCCATGACGGCGGCGAAGCGGGTCCGCAGCCCGGACTTGCCGCCCGGCGCGCCTGTGCGCGCGATGACGAAGGGCATCTTCTCGGTGCCGATGATGTTCGGGCCGGTCGTAGTCAGGAGTTGCTGCGTGGTCTCCGGCAGCATCGTCAGGCGCAGGCCCCAGGTCTCCTGTATGCCGTCCTTCTCGTCCTGCCAGCGCCAGGTCGCGCTCCACGGCTGCGGCGTCATCGCGGCCTTCAGGTCGTACAGGAAGCCGTAGGCGTTCCCCGGCGGCGCAAACCAGGCCACCCCCTCGGGCTCGCCGTCGCCGTCCACGCCCGGGAGCCGCGCGACCATGCTGTTGGCCGTCACGCGCTCGCCCCAGGCGCGGCCCGGCTGGTCGAACGGCGCGTCGCGCCACTTCGGGTCCAGGCCCGCCAGCGTCCACGCCCCCTCGATCGGCCTGGGTGACGCCGCCGCGTCGATCGAGAACGAGTCTTTCTCTCCGGGCGTGCGCGCGTGGAAGACGTAGTCGTGCGTCCGCCCGCCGTCCACGTCGAACAGATCCACCCAGTAAGACGCGTCCGGCCCGAGGTCGATCTGGAAGACGGTTCGCCGGTAGTCCTTCACCCCGTCCTTCGCGAACAGCGGCGTCGCCGACGCCTCCGTCCACGCGACGCCCGGCCCCTGGTAGAAGCGGTGGACGGTCCCGCCGGGGCCGATCCGGTACGGGCGCTGGTTGTTCTCGTCCTGGTTCACGAGCACCAGGTTGTGCGCCAGGGCGCGGGTGACGTAGCCCCGGAACAGGTGGTTCGCCGTGTTGTTGTAGCCGAGGTTGCCGGACAGACCGCGTCCCTGTGCGTAGAGGAGAATGCCCAGCACGTCGTCGCGCCCGTGCGGCATGGTCGGGCCCGCGCGCATCACCAGGCCGCGCCGGTGCTCGCCTTCGCCCGCCCGCAGCAGCGCGACACCGGCCTGCCCGAAGAGGTCGGAGTCCGTCTCCTCGGGGAGGTTGGTCGCCCCGGCGTCCGCGGCGGCTGGCTTCGGGGGCGGCCCCGCCAGGAAGATCTCCCACCACGACAGACCCGAGCGGCGCGCCGCCGCGCCCTCCTGCTCGCGCAACGCCTGCTCGGCCCGCTTCCGGATCGCCGGGTCGGCGGCGTAGCGCGCGAAGCGCAGGGTGTGAACGTACAGCGCCGGGTCGAAGGGGCGGCCGGGCGTCTTGTAGACGGACTGGTCCATGCTGGCGTCGCCGTACCCGGGGAGGCGGCCCATCAGGTGGATGCGGGTCGGCGTGTCGAGCGTGAGGCGCGCCAGGTTCGGGTGATTGAAGTAGTTGCCCTTGAGGCGCAAATCCTCGCGGCGGGGCATCTTCGCCGATGCCGGGTACTTCGCCGGGTCGTAGCGCGCGAGCAGTTCGGTCATGCTGACGAAGACGTTGCGCGAGAACGACGCGTACCCGAGGCTGGTCTCGTAGTACAGCCCGTCCCGGTCGATGGTGTTGTCCAGGAACGCGCCGACGCCGTCCGCGCCCCAGCGCAGGTAGTCCGGGTTTCCGAAGAGCATGCCCGCCAGCACGAGCGCGCGCACCGAGTCCGCTTCGTGGTTGTGCAGGGTGGAAAGCTTGCCGTTCTTCGTGTCGATCGGGACGAACAGGTACTCCTCGAACAGGCCGTGGCGGATGTTGTCCCAGGTGGACACCGTCTTCGCCGTATTGGTGGGCGAAGGCTTCCTCAGGTCGGGGTGGTCGCCGAGCACGTCGAGCGTGCGCGCCAGCGGGATCTGCGCCCGGAAGAAGATGCTGGTGAGAAGTTGGAAGCGCCCCTGGTCGCGCTGCGGGTCGTCCACGAAGTCGCGCGGGCCGTTCGTCGTCGGCGCGAGGGTGGCGAGCGCGTCGAGGATCACGATCGCCTTGCGGGCGTAGCGGTCGTCGCCGGTCAGCGTGTAGGCGTCCCCGAGCCGCGCGATCGCAGCCCCGCCCTCGTCCACGGCGCGCCACATCTGGTGGACGACGAACCCGTTCCAGGTGCCGCGCAGCCAGTACTTCTGTCCGTCCTTGACGAACCCCTCGCCCGTGTCGGCATATGGGCCGTCGGTCCTGGTCAGGTCGAACTCGACTTTACAGTGCGGGCAGAGCAGTTTGAGCGGGCGGTCGAGGTCCGCGACGTTGGTGCCGAAGGCGGCCCAGGGCTTGCGGCACGCCGGGCACCCCGCGTTGCCGTAGGAGAAGCGGGACCCGGGGGGCGGCAGGATATTGCGTATCCATTCGTCGGAGCGCGCCAGCCAGGCGTCGGCGGCCTTGAGCGTGTCCGCCCGGTAGCGCCGCCCCTGCGGCGTGGTCTCGCAGACGCGCCGCCCGCGGACGATGTCCTCTTGGCTGAGGAACAGGCCAAGACGAGGCTGCGGCACGGGCGCGGAAGCGGTCGTCTGGGCGTGAGCGGCGGCGAGGGGCAGGCAGGCCGTGACGGCTACAGCGGCGGCGACGGGCGGGAACAAACGCATGGGGGCGAACACCTGGCTTAGTTCTCTATAGAACTTGACGTTGCCCCAGTATAAGGGAACCGCTGCGCGCCGTCAACCGCCCCATGTGGCGGCGAAGCCCGGGAGGGGCGTTCGCCCCTCCCCGGCTTCGAGCCATGCCAGCGCCGGACTACGCCGGGCTATCGGCGCGCAGGTCGAGGTAGGCCATCTCCCGATCGGTCAGCGGCGCGTTCAGCGCGGCGACGTTCTCGCGCGCCTCCTCTGGGGTCGCCGCGCCGATCAGCGCGAAGATGTTGAGCGGGTAGTGCAGGATGTACGCCACCGCCATCTGCGCGACGCTCAGCCCCTTCTTCGCGCCCAGCTCCTTCACCCGGTCCAGGCGCTCGAAGTTGTCGTCGCTCGCGTAGCACTCCACCGCCAGCTTGTCCAGTCCGCCGGTGAACGTGTCCAGGTTGCCGCGCTCGAAGCGCCCGGACAGGAACCCGCCCGCGAGGCTCGACCAGGTGAAGAGCGGCAGGTTCGTCTCGGCGTAGAACCGCCGCTCCGCCTCGTGCTCCGGCCCGCTGAGGGTGACGCAGCCGCCCCACGGCTCGCGCAGCTGCCGCGCCAGCGAGAAGTTCGGGCTGCTGGCCGCGAACGGCGTCTGCCCGCTCGCCTTCGCGTACTCGTTCGCCGCCCGGATGCGCTCCGCCGACCAGTTCGACCCGCCGAACGCGCGGATCTTGCCCTCGCGCTTCCAGTAGTTCAGCGCGTCCACGATCTTCTCGACCGGGTAGTCGGGGTCGTCGCGGTGCAGGACGTACAGGTCGATGTAGTCGGCCTTCATCCGCGCCAGCGTGTCGTGCAGGTCGGCGGCGATGTCGTATTCGGTGACGCGCTTGCGGTCACCGCTGTGGTGCGCGCCCTTGGCGAGGACGACGACCTGGTCGCGGTTGCCGCGGCTGGCGATCCACTTGCCCAGGATGCGGTCCTTGCCGCCGCCCGCGTAGACGTGCGCCGTGTCGAAGGCGTTGATGCCCTGCTCGAAGGCGGCGTCCATCAGGGCGAACCCCGCCACCTCGTCGTCGTGCGGCACCTGGATGATTCCCTGGACGATGCGCGAGACGGGCTTGCCGACGCCCTCCACCTCGCCGTACTTCATCTGATTGCTCATGTTGGCTCGCCTACTCCATCGGGAACTTGAGGCCGATCCGGCCGCGCAGCGTGTCCAGAGTCCGCATCACGGCGAGGGTGTCGTCCAGCGGCACGATCTCGGACTCGGTGCGGCCCGCCCGCAGGCACTCGGCCACGTGCATCGCCTCGAACTGGAACCCGCCGCCCTCATACGGCATCTCGTGGCGCTCCGGCTCCTGGCCGTTGCGGTAGACGGTCAGCGCGCTCGGCTTCCACCACGGGCTGTGGATCTCCAGCCTCCCGTCGGTGCCGAGCATAGTCGCCTTCTGCACCGTGGATACCTGGATCGACGTGTGCAGGACGCCCATCTCGCCGCCGGGGAAGTGCAGCAGCATCCCGGTGTTCTCGTCCACGCCGGTCGAGCCGAGCGTCGCGAGCGCGGCGACGTCGTCCGGCGCGCCGAAGAACATCATCGCCAGCGACACCGGGTAGACGCCCACGTCCATCAGCGCGCCGCCGCCGAGGTCCGGGTTGTGAAGGCGCCCCTCGGCGTTCACGCCCTCCAGCACGCCGCCGTCGCCCATCTTCCCGCCGCGGAAGCCGAAGTCCGCCTCGATCAGGCGCGGCCTGCCGATGGCTCCGCTCCGGGCGACCTCGCGCGCCTTCGCCATGATGGGGAAGCAGCGCGACCACATCCCCTCCATCAGGAAGAGGCCCTTCGCCCGCGCCGCGGCCACGACCTCCTCCGCCTCGCCGAGGTTGATCGTGAAGGGCTTCTCACAGAGTACGTGCTTGCCCGCGTTCAGTGCCAGCAGCGCGTGCTCGCGGTGGAAGGTGTGCGGCGTGGCGACGTAGACGACGTCGACCTCGGGGTCGGACACCAGCGCCTCGTAGGAGCCGTGGCGATTGGCGACCTCGAACTGGTCCCCGAAGGCGTCGGCCTTCTCCCGGTCCCGCGAGCCGACCGCGGCCAGCGCGTGGTCCGAAAGCGGCCTGACGTCCGCACAGAACCGCTTCGCGATCGCGCCCGCCCCGAGGATGCCCCAG
>DATLHN010000499.1:0-4332 GCA_035539875.1 Armatimonadaceae bacterium | reverse complement strand
CCCGCGCCCCGGAGCAGGTGCGCGAACGTCTCCTCGCCCTTCTTCAGCGCCCCGAATTCCGTGTAGTTGCGGAAGTTGTACTTGCCCGTCATCATCTGCACGCGCGTCGGGGTGCAGAGCGGGGTCGCGTGGGCGTTCGTGAAGCGGACGCCGGACGCGGCCAGGGCGTCCAGCCGGGGCGTGCGGTAGGGAGACGCGGGGTTGTTGCAGCGCAGACACTCGTAGCCCAGGTCGTCGGCCAGGATGAGGACGACGTTCGGCGGACGCCGCCGCCGCTCGCCCTGGCGACGGGCGGACGCCGTCAGCGGGCTTGCGAGCAGCGGGACCGTCATCGCCGCAGTAGTCACGAACTCCCGTCGCTTCATGCGGTCCTCCTGCGGACGCGGCGTAAGGCGTCCGGCCGCTAATCGGGTGGTGCGGCCTCGACGGGCGAGGCGGGGTTCTCGGGGACCTTCATGGAGATGCCACGCGAGATGCCGGGCTCCTGCATCGTGATGCCGTACCAGAGCGGGGCGGCCTCCATCGTCGTCGCGTTGTGGGTGATGACGATGAACTGCGAGTCCTTGCCGAAGTCGCGCAGCAGGTCCGCGAACTTCTCGACGTTCGCGCCGTCGAGCGGGGCGTCCACCTCGTCGAGCACGCAGAAGGGCGAGGGGCGCACTTCGAGGAAGGCGAAGAGCAGCGCGCAGGCGGTCAGGGCGCGCTCGCCGCCGGAAAGGAGCGAGAGGTTCTGCCGCTTCTTCCCCGGCGGCTGCGCGATGATCTCGATGCCGGTCTCCAGGATGTCGTCCGGGTCGGTCAGCACGAGTTCCGTGGAGCCGCCGCCGAAGAGGCGGGCGAAGAGGCGCGAGAAGGCGTAGGAGACGGCCTGGTAGGTCTCGAAGAAGACGCCGCGCGTAGACTCGTCTATCTCGGCGATGGCGGCGTTCAGCCGGTCACGCCCCTCCTCCAGGTCCGCCTTCTGCTCGGTCAGGAACCGGTGCCGCTCGGCGACCTCCTCGTACTCGGCGATGGCGGCGACGTTCACCGCGCCCAGCGACTTGATCTCGCGGCGCAGGCGTCCGATCTCCTGCGCCGTATCGCGGTCCACGGGCGCGCCGCCCGTGAGCGCGACGGCGGAATCGGGGTGCAGGTCGTACTCCTCCACGAGGCGCTGGCCGACGGCCTCCATCTGCGCTTCGAGGCGTGCCGACTTCAGGCGGGCGGCCTGCGCCTGGTCGGTGCTTTCCTGTATGCCCCGCGAGGCGGCCTTTGTCTTCTCGCTGATGTCGAAGTTCTGCGCGAGGAGGCTCTGCCGCCCGGCGCGCCAGCGCTCCAGCAGGGCCACGGCTTCGGCGAGCGCGGCCTTCGCGGCTTCCCGCTCGCGCAACCGCGGTTCGTCGCCCGACTCCTCGCGGGCCAGGATCACGCGCGCCTCCTCGGCGCGGTTCGTCCGCTCCTCCGCCCCGATCGCGGCGCGCAGCGCGCCCTCGCGGGCGCGCTCGGCCTCGCGGCCCACGGCGCGGGCGCGCTCGCGCAGCCCGGCTAGCTCCACCCCGAGAGTGCGGGCGCGCGCCTGCGCCTCGTCCCGCTCCACGACGAGCGACGCCTGCCGCGCCTGCAGCTCCTCGCGCGTCGCCTGGGCTCCGGCGTCCTGCGATCCCGCCGCCGCCAGGGCTTCCGAAAGAGCGCGCTCCCGCTCGACATCCGCCGCGCCGCCGCTCTGGAGCGCCTGGACCCGCTCGCCCAGCGTCGCCGCCTCGCGCGTCAGACGGTCGGCGTCCGCCCGCTTCACCTGCGCCCTTCTCTCGGCGTCCGAGAGCGCGTCCCGCGCCGCGGAGACGGCGGCTTCGGCGTCGCGGACCGCCTGACGGGCGGCGTCCGCGTTCGCGCGGGCGGTCAGTTCCTCTTCCTTCAGGCGGTCGGCCTCGCGACGCCCCCGGGCGACGGCCCCGGTCAGTTCCGCGATCTCGCGCTTGCGCCCGAGCAGGTTGGGGCCGGGCCGCCCCTGCCCCTGCTTGCCGCCCGTGATCGCGCCGGTGGGGACGACGACCTCGCCGCCGAGCGTGACGATCTTCGCCCAGTCGCGCGACGCCCGCTCGGCGTGAAGGTGCCGGGAGACGCGGGTGGCGGTGTCCAAATCGTCGACCACGAGGACGCGCGCCAAAAGCACGTGGACCGCTGGTTCCAGGTCGGCGTCGAAGCCCACGAGGTCGGCGGCGGAGCCGAGGACGCCGGAGAACTGCTTCGCGGCGCGGCGCAGGGAGTCGGGGACGTCCTGCTGGCGAAGCGCGTCGAGCGGCAGGAAGGTGGCGCGCCCGCCGCGCGTCTCGTTCAGGAAGCGGATCGCGGCCTTGGCGTCCGCCTCGGTGTCGGCGATGATGTCCTGCAGGCTCGCCCCGAGCGCGATCTCGATGGCGGTGTCCAGGTCCGCCGGGACGCGCAGGGCGTCGGCGACCATCACGTAGCGCGCGTCTCCCAGCTTGCCCGACTCCGACGCGCGCAGCACGGAGCGCACGCCCGCGAAGTAACCCTCCTGGGCTGCCTCGGTCTCCTCCAGCGCGCGCAGGCGCGCGCCCTGCTCGGCGAGGCGCTTCTCCAGCGCGGTGCGCGCCTCCACGGCGGCGCTGACGGCCTCGACGGCGCGCTGGCGCGCGGGCTCGCTTTCGCCCTCCAGAGCGGCCCGGGAGGCCTCCAGCGCGCCGCGGGCGGACTCCGCCTGCGACGTCAGGAAGTCGGCCTGCCCCTGCGCCTCGGCCGCCTCCTCCTCGCGTCGGGCGACGCGCCCCTCGGCCTCGCGAAGGTCGGCGGTCCGCTGCGCGATACGCGCCCGCACCGCCTCCAGCTCCGCCTTCTGCGCGGCGAGGCGGCGGGCGAGGTCGAGGTAGTCGGCCTGCTGCCCGGCGACGGTGCGCGATATCTCCACCAGCGCGCGGTCCGCGGTCCGGGCCGCGCCCTCCGCCTCCTCCAGCGCGCGGGCGAGTTCCGCGGCGCGCTGCTCGGCCTCGCGGGCGGCCTTCGCGTGCGCGTCCGCCTCGGCGTCCAGCCGGGTCTTCTCCTCGGCGAGGGCGGCGAGGTCCGTCGCCAGCGTCTCGGCGGCGCGCTGCGCTCCGGCGCGCCGCTCGGCGGCCAGCGCGATCTGCCCCTCCGCCCGCTCGACCCGCGTCAGGGCGTTCTGCTGGAGCAGGCGCGCGCCCTCCATCTCGGACTCGGCCTCGGCGATGCGCCGCCCGAGCGCGATCGCCTCGTCCTCCAGGCGCGCGGTCTCCGCCCGCAGGCGCTCGGCCTCGGCGACGCTCTCCTCGGCGAGGCGCGCGAGTTCGTCCGTTTCGTCCTTGAAGCGCTTGTAGTCGGCGGCGAGAAGGCCGACCTCGATCTCGCGCAGGCGGGAGGTCAGCTCCTCGTGGCGGTGCGCGGTCGCGGCCTGCGCTTCGAGCGGGCCGATCTGCCGCCCGATCTCGCTCAGGATGTCGCGGATGCGGACGAGATTGGTCTCGGTGTGCTCCAGCTTACGCTGGGCCTCGCGCTTCTTGACGCGGTACTTCTTGATGCCCGCGGCCTCTTCGAACAGCTCGCGCCGGTCCTCCGGGCGGGCGGAGAGTACGGCGTCCACCTCGCTCTGGTTGACGATCGCGTACGCGCCGCGTCCGACGCCGGTGTCCAGGAATAGGTCGGTAATGTCCTTGAGGCGGCAGGGGGCCTTGTTGATAAGGTACTCGCCTTCGCCGCTGCGGTAGACGCGCCGCGTGACCGTGACTTCGGCGAAGTCGAGGGGGAGGAACCGGTCCTCGTTGTCGATGGTGAGCGAGACCTCCGCCATGCCCATCGGCTTGCGGCGGGCGGACCCCGCGAAGATGACGTCCTGCGCCCGGCTCGCGCGCAGGCTCGACGCCTTCTGCTCCCCCAGCACCCACGTCATGGCATCCGCGACATTTGATTTGCCGCTGCCGTTCGGCCCCACGATGGCGGTCACCCCCGGGACGAACTCGACCTCGGTCTTGTCCGCGAAGGTCTTGAAGCCGTGGAGGGTGAGGCGTTTGAGGCGCATGGGGAGAAAGGCGGGCGGTCCGACACGCCCCCTGAGGGGGATTTTAGCCGGGCCGTCCGCCTTTGTCAAGGCGCGCTCACGCGTCGGGGGGCGGCGCGAGGCGGTTGAAGCCCATGTAATCGCGCCCGCGCAGGAGCGTCGCCGTGTGGCCGGGGAAGAGCGGAGGGATGTCGTGCGTGATCTTGACGAAGGGGACCGTGACCCGCATCGTCAGGCCCATGCGCCGCTTCTGCGAGCGGTTCGGCTCGCTCTGGTGCAGCAGACGCTCGTTGAAGAGGAAGAACTGCCCGGGCTCCAGTTCCATC
>DATLHN010000498.1:0-3773 GCA_035539875.1 Armatimonadaceae bacterium | reverse complement strand
GCGCGCCCGGTACGAACCGGGCGCGACGTCGATGCGCGCTGCCTCGGGGAAGTAGTCCGTACAGCCCGCGACTACGATCCGCCCGGACGGAACGCTCAGACTGCACTCGTTCACCTGATCCCAGCCGCTCAGGTCCTCGTCCCCCGGCGGCGGACCGCCGAGAACCGCGACCGTCACGGGCACGGTGGTGTCGCGGGCGGTGCCTACCCCTACGACGCCCGGGGCCACGGCCAGCAATCGGTCCGTAGCCCCGGGCGTCCAGTGGTCCGACAGGTCGCCGTCCGCCTGCTCGTCCTGTAGATAGAACTGGTGATAGTCCGCGAACAGGGCGAACTCGTGTCGACGCATCGGGTTCAGTCGTCGACGCGGATCTCGCTGACGACGGTCGCGGTTCCGGCTTGCTGCCGGGCGATGTCCTCTGCCAGCGTCTTCTGCGCCGCGGTCTTCACCTCGCCCTTGAGCACGACGCGGTTGTCCTCTTCCTCCGCGTCCAGGTCGAACCCCTTGAGGGTAGCGTCCGCTTCCAGCATGTCCTCGATGCGCTCGGCCGTGTTCTTGGACTGACGCTCCGAGCCCGCTTCGGTCGCGACGCTGCCGTCCGTGGCGGCGGGCGACGCCGCCGTGACCGGGGCTCCCGGCCCGGGCGCGACCGCGTCGTCGGCGTCGGGCTGCTCCGGGGCGCACCCGGCGGCGAAGAGCGCCGCGCCGATCATCGCCGTGGCGAACCACCTATTTCGCGTGTTCATCTCTTTATTCCCTTTCCGCGTTCCAGGTCCCATGCGCCGCTTCCGCAACGGCGGTTTCCCTTTGCGTACCCGCGCCCGCGGGGCGGCAATCGTCCCGCCGCCGCCCGGCCCGGTTTGCGTGGTATACCTTTATAATGGCAGCACGGCGCGCGGACAGATCGGTCACGGCAGAACTCCTCGGCGGTCCCGCGTCGCCGTTCGCCGCGGCTTCCCGGCAGGCATCACTGCCGGTCGATCCGCGGCGGTCCGTCACGCCTCCCGGCGGCTCGGCGCGACTCTCGCGCGCCACGGGCGCCTGCACCACGCTTTCCAGCGAGCCGCGCGCCCCTCCGCACACCCCCACCCTCTGAACAGCAATCAATCAATCGGTCTAGCCCGGTGTTCGAGAGGACACCGGGCTTATCGTTTTTCCGGACGACGACAAGGATGGTTCGAGGAATCGAATGCAAGAGCAGCAAGAGCAGACCCCATTTACGCCCGCCGACGTGCGGCGGGCGCTCGGAGACACGGCGGACGCGCGGCAGTTGGAGATAACCTCCTGCTGCGTGCTGTTCGACCTGGGAAGTGAAGAGTACGAATCGTACGCGGTGGCGGAGCATGGCGGCGGCGGGCGCGAGGTGATCGTGCGCGGCGTCCCCGTCTTCCTCCTGCCGCCGAACGCGCCGCTGAGCGCGCCCCTGCGCGACTGCCGTCCCGGCGACCTGCTCGACGGCATGGCGGGCAGCGCGTTCTGCTACCAGGTCGTGTCGCGCGACGGCAGCCCGATCCTCTCCGAGTTGGAGCGGCAGCGGTTCCGACGGGCGTTCCAGGCCACGCGCGCCGCGGAGCTTACCGGCACGCCTCCGTGATTGGCTCCGCGGACTCTCACCCGGACTCTCACCCCCCGCCCTTCGGGCACCCCCCTCTCTCGCAAGCGAGAGAGGGGGGACTATAGTGCCGTGCCCTGCCGCGGCCACGAACCCCACCCTCTGCCCCGTTCCCCCCTCGCTCGCTTGCGAGAGAGGGGGGTGCCCGAAGGGCGGGGGAATCAGCGCGTCTCGCGTGGAAACCTATCCGGGCGCGCTCGCCGGGACCGGGCCGGCCGGGACCGGTGGATCATCGCGCGGCTTGCGACGCCCGACGCCGAGGAGGAGAGGCAGCCATGAGCGACACCGGGGCGGGGCGCGTCTGGACGACCGCCGACGGGCACCTGCTGTGGGAAGGCGAACCGGTCCCGATCTACAGCCACTCCCCCGTTCGGCTCCCGGACGGCACGCTCATCGACGCCGCGCGCCCGTACGTCGAGAAGACCGAGGCCGGCACCGTCGTCCGCGAGTACGGCGCGCCCTTCTCATCCACGCTCGAAGAGTTACTGTACGTCTCCGGCATCCACGTCGTCCTCGGCGACCGGCTCTTCCGCTTCGGATGGGAGGAGAAGGTCGGCCCCACGTTCCGCACCCGGCTGTCGCAGGCGATCGTCCTGCGCGGCCTCGTACCTCGGGACGACTTTGCCCCCGCACCGTCGTCCGCATCGGAGGACGACCCACGCCCGCACTTCGAGATAGTTCCCGGCGTCGGCGTCGGCCCGTTCCGCCTGGGGATGACCCGCGACGAGGCGCGCGCTGTCGCCGCCGCCGATAACGCCACTAATGCCGACGGCGACACCCTTTCCCTGGAACCGCTCGCGCTCACGCTGCGCTTCGACGGCGCGGGCCGCTGCCGGGAGATCGAGGCGCGCGTCTTCTCGGCCCGTCCCGACACCGAACCGCGCTTCACGCTCCTCGGCCGCGAGGTCAACAACATCGACGAGGACGCCGCCCGCGCCCTCTTCCCCGCCCTCGACCGCCCGGACTCGGGCCTGCGCTCCCTGAAGTGGGAATCCACTGACGACTTCCTCTTCGCCCTCGTGGTTCGCGCGTCCTGAGAGAGAGCGCACTCGGCTCGTTCACTCCCCGGCGTCCAGGTCGCGCAGGTTCTCCCATGCCTTGCCGTTATCGGGGTCCAGGATGAGGGCTTTCTCGTAGGCGGCGCGCGCCCGGTCCGGGTATCCCTCCCACTCGTAGCTCGCGCCGAGGTTGATATACGCGTCCGCGTCGCCCGGGTCGCGACGGATAGCCTCCCGGTACGCGTTTTGGGCCTCCGCGTAGAGTCCGACCCGGTCGCAGGCGATGCCGAGGTTCACGAACGGGTCGTTGATTTCCGGGTCGAGAGCACAGGCGCGGCGGAACGCCTCGACCGCGTCGGCATTCCGCCCCGCGTCGAGACAGGCGACGCCGAGCTTGTTGTGCGGGTACCAATAGCCGGGGCGCAGACGGACCGCCGCCTCGTACGCCGCGAACGCCTCCTCCCGCCGTCCCTTCGACACCAGGGCGTCCGCGAGACGGACGTGCAGGTTCATGTTGTATGGGTCCCGCGCCGCCTGCTCCGACCAGACCATTATCGCCTCGGACGCCCGGTCCGATTCGTACAGGAGGATTCCGAGGTTCCACGAAGACGGGTCGTGCTCCGGGTCGCAGCGGAGCGCCTCCCGGTACGCCCGCTCCGCGGCTTGCTGATCCCCCGACTGCTCCATCGCCACGCCGAGGGCATGGTGCAGTTCGGGCCATTCCGGTTCGAGCGCCAGCGCGGCGAGAAACGTCAACGCGGCCCCGCGGTGGTTCCCCTCCTCACCCAGACGTACTCCCTCCAGGTATAGCGCGTCTATCGCCTCGTCATTCTCGCCTTCGATAACGATCTGCTCCTCGTCCGTTGTTTGTCGTGCGAGACGCGGATGACGCGGGCGTCCCGCCGGGCAAGTTCGAGAACCGGCGCGCCCTAGGTCACCCACTCCGGCCGATGCGGCCTCGGCTGCGTGATGGCGAATGAGACGGCGATCGCCATTTCTGTGTCCTGAGACGACTTACCCTTTGCCTTCGTAGTTTATCCACACGCGCCGCCGCACCGGTACGATCAGGACTGGGGGTAGAAAAGCACCAGCAGCACGACAAGGATCAGCCAGAGGACGCCGACCATCGCCAGAACCAGTCGCCCGAGAAGGGCCGCGCCCGG
>DATLHN010000497.1:0-6692 GCA_035539875.1 Armatimonadaceae bacterium | reverse complement strand
TACGCGAAGTACTACGACGAGTGGACCCGGGCGGGCGGCGACCTGTTCTGCCACTTCAGCTCCGTGGGCGAGTGGAGCAAGTGGGGAAGCTGGGGCCTGCTCCAGTACCAGGACGACGACCCGGCCCGCTCCCCGAAGTTCGCCGCCACGATGCGCTGGGCGCGGCGGCACTCCCGGTCTTAGCGAGCGCGCAGGGAACCACAGCAGCATGGACGTCTACCCGCAGAACCTGAGCAGCCGCTACCACACCGAGCTGGTGCGCCGACGCGCGGCGAAGGGCTTCGCGGTCCCGAACGTGGACGAGAAGCCGCCCGCGCCGAAGCTGGGGATGCTGGGTCGCTTCTGGGCGAAGGGAGCGGGGCTGACCGAGGAGCAGGCGGCGCGCGCGGCCCCCGCCTCGGAGATCGGGACGCGGCCCGCGGGAAGTCTCTCGGCCCTCCTGGGCGCGAGCCTTTCCATCCTCCCCGCGATCGCCGTGGGAGCGTCCAACCAGAACCTCGCCCTCGGCTGCGCCGCCTACCTGGCGCTGACCGCGGGCAGCGCCGCCCTGGGCTACGGCCCCCTCGCCCGCCGCGTCTTCCGCCGCGCCCACCGCGCGCTCTCGCAGAACGAGGTCGAGGAGATGATCGCCCGCAGCCAGGACCCGCTCGACCGGGCGTACCTGGAACTCGTGCGCGACGCCGTCCGGGTGGAGACGGCCCCGGAGTCGGCGGAGAAGGTGCGCGAGGCGCTGGAAGCGCTGGGCGCTGCGGTCGAGGGGCTGCCCGCCGTCGTGGTCGAGCTTCAGGATTCCGACCTGCTGCGCGAACAGGCGCGGGAGCTTCAGGGGCGGGCCGCCGCCGAGGGCGACGCCGTGGTCGCCGAGTCGCTGCTGCGGCAGGCGGAGTCGATCGAGCAGCGCGCCCAGAGCCACGCCATGTCGGCGCTGGTCACGCGCCGCGCGACCGTGCTGCGCGAGGAGATCGTCGCCAAGATCGCCGCGCTCCGGGACGTCCTCGCGGCGCAGCAGACGGGCGTCCTCGACACGAAGACGCTGGCCGCCCTTTCGGAGTCCGCCCGCAGCGCCGCCCGGGAGTCCCTGAGCGCCGCCGCCGCCAGCGACGAGCTGGAGCGCTACCTCACCCCCGCCGCCACTGTCGAACCGCCCCTGCAAGGCGTCCGCAACGCCGGCTCCTGACCGCGCCGACCCACTCGCAACCCGATTGCCGAATACAAATACTCGCAAAAGGGAGGAAAGAGCGGGCGCGGTGGCGCAGAATTACGCGAACTTACTCCGCTCCGTGCCCGACCGTTTCCGCGGCACCGTCCTGTTCATCGAAACGGTTCAGAATACAGGGAGGCATTCGCGGCTCGGTTTCCGTCATCCCGCAGTCTACGTCCGTTGCCCCGGCGCGTACGCGACCGTACGCCCGGAGGACAAGGAGAAGGAATCATGTCGAGCTACGTACTTCGCCTCCTGGTCTCCCCGCTGCTGGTGGCCAGCCTGCTGACGTCCGCGCCCGCGCCCGGCCCGGCGGAGCCCGCCGAGCGCCCCTACGAGGTCTGGGTCCTCGACCAGTCCGACACCCGCGCCGACGGCGGCGGGCGGCTGTTCATCTATGACGGGCCGCGCGTCAGCGGCGGCGGCGGCAGCGCCGCCCGCGCGGTCCCGGAGGTCGTCGACTTCGGCGGTGCGGTGCGCGACCTGGCGCTGTCCCGGCCCGGCTCCCCCACCGTCCAGGCGCCGCGACGGCCGCACATGGTGCTCTTCAACGCCGCGGGCACGCACGCCGTGGTCGCCTTCGTCGTCACCGGGCACGTGCTGTTCCTCGACACCGCGACCCGCGCGCCGCTGGAGATCATCGACGTCGGGCTCCAGGTACACGTCGCCGCGCCCTCCCCGGACGAGCGGTTCGTGCTCGTGGCCAACCAGAACGGCAAGCTCCTCCAGCGCATCAACACCGACTACGCCACCAACACCTTCGCGCTCGACGACGCCGCGACGCTGAACCTGGCCGTCGGCGTGACGCCGAACGGCGTGCCGCTCCAGCACCCGGTCCTGCGGCCCGACAACGCGCCGATCTACGTCGCCGTTACCGAGGACAGCCGCCACGGGTTCGTCACCCTGCGCGGCGGCGGGCTTCTCGTGGTCGACATCGCCGCCACGCCGATGCGCGTCGTGGCCGAGTACGACAGCACGGCCATCCGGCCCGCCGGTTTCGCGGGCGTCCAAATGGGGTCCCGGATGTACGTCAACTCCGGCACCGCGGGCGCGGCGGACCCGTTCGGGCACGACGTCTATTGCATCGACATGGACGCGATCGACCCGGCGGGCAACGCGCCCAACCTGCCCGCGCCCGCGCTGGTCTACCGGCGCGTCGGCAGCCCCGGCGTGCCCGGGGACGTAGACTCCCACGGCATCATGCTCACGAAGCACGGGCGCTACCTGTGGGTGGCGGACCGCGTCCAGAACGACATCACGGTCGTGGACACGACCACCAACGCGGTCGTCGACCTGTTCTCCCTGGCGGGGGCGCTCAGCAGCGACCCCGCGCCCGACCTGCTGGCCCTTTCCCCAAGCGGCAGCCGCGCCTTCGCCGCCCTGCGCGGCCCCTTCCCCGGCTCGGGCGGGCACGCGGCCTTCGGCGGCGACCCGGGGCTGGGCGTCATCCGCGTCGAGCAGGGCGGGAGGCGGGGCACGCTCCAGGCCGTCGCGCCCCTCTCCAACCTCTTCGGCAGCGTGAACGGCGAGAACCGCGCCGACCCGCACGGCATCGCCGTCCTCGCCCGGTAGCGGCGACGCGCCGGCAGCCAGGAAGCAGGCCCGCGAGGCGGAAACTCGCGGGCCTGCTTGCTTTCGGCGGCGCACCCGTGGTACGACGGAACCGCTATGACAAACAGCCACCTGCTCGGCCTCGTGACCTTCGGCGGCCTGGCCCTCTTCGCGGCGCTGGCCTGGGTGGTCGCCGACCGGCACCCGGAGGTCTCCCGCGACCCCGCGATGCGGCGGAAGACCCGCATCGCCGCCGTCGGCCTGCTCGTGCTCGGGGTCCTGTTCGGCGGCCTCGCCTACTCCATCGACAACAACATGCGCGTCACCACGCTCCACGAGGAGATGGTGGAGGGCAGTGCGCCGCAGGGCACGTCGCCCGCGCCGGAGCGGGTCGTCGCGTTCACGGTGGAGCACCCGGGGGTCGCGCACGACCTGTTCCTGAGCCCTACCGCGGACTCCTCGCAGACGCCCGACGCCGACGCGGAGGTGGCGTTCTCGCTGCACGGCCCGGGGGGCGAGGCGCTGCTGCCCGAACGGAGCGTGCGGTTCGGGGTCCGGGCCGAGACGAGGAATGCGCGCGCGGACTGGGACGGCCGGTCGTACCCCTTCACGCCGACCGAGGCCGGGCCGCACGAAGTGCGGGTCCGGACGCTGACGCCGGGCGTCCCTCGCGTCCAGGTGCGGATAGCCGACCCGCTCAAGCGCGACGGCGAGCGCATGCCGGGCTACTGACGGTCGTTCGCTCCGGTCGGTTTAAGCGGGGCCGGTTCGCGGTACGTCCGGAGCGAAGGAGAACGAATTGAGAAATACGCTTGCCATGACCTGCCCGGTGTGCCACGTCGCGCTCACGATGACGGAGCGCCAGGGCATCGAGATCGACTACTGCCCCCAGTGCCGGGGCGTCTGGCTGGACCGGGGGGAGCTGGACAAGATCATCGAGCGCTCCTACTCCGCCGCCGCGCCGCCGCCGCAATCGCCGCAATCGCCGTCCCCGGAGGCGCGGTTCGCCTACGACCCGCGGCAAGCGCCGCCGCCGCCGTCGCAAGCGCGCCCGCCGGAGTACCGGGATCGCCGCCGGGACGACGACGATGACGATGACGACGACTACCGGCGGCGGGGCGGCGGGCGGCGCAAGAGCTGGCTCGAAGACCTGTTCGACTGAGGCCGATCAGAACGTCGCCGTGTCGGGGTCGGAGCCGATCCGCCCGCCCGCGGGGTCGTCCAACGCGGCGATCCTCTCCATGTCGTCCCCGTCGAGGGCGAAGTCGAACACCCGGATGTTCTCCCGTATGCGCGACGGCGTCACCGACTTCGGGATGGTGATCAGGCCGCTGTCGAGGTGCCAGCGCAGGACCACCTGCGCGGGCGTCTTGCCGTGCTTCGCCGCGATCTCCGTGATGGCCCGGTCGTCCAGCAGTTTGCCCTGGCCGAGCGGGCTCCACGACTCGGTGGCGATGCCGCGGGCGGCGTGGAACTCCCGCAGCGCCCGCTGCTGGAAGTGCGGGTGCAGCTCGACCTGGTTCAGCGCCGGGGTCTCGCCGGTCTCGTCGAGGATGCGCCGCAGGTGCGCCTCCGTGAAGTTCGAGACGCCGACCGACCGGGCGCGCCCCTCCTGCTTGATGCGCACCAGCGCCTTCCAGCTTTCGGCGTACAGGTTGCGGTGCGGCGACGGCCAGTGGATCAGGTACAGGTCCACGTAGTCGAGGCCGAGCCGCTCCAGGCTGTCGTCGAACGCGCGCAGGGCGCTGTCGTACCCCTGCTCGTCGTTCCACAGCTTGGTCGTCACGAACAGCTCCTCCCGCGGAACGTCGGTCGCCGCCAGGGCGTCGCCGAGGCCCTTCTCGTTGCCGTATATCTTCGCGCTGTCGAACGAGCGGTAGCCCGCCGCGAGCGCCTCGTCCACCGCCGCCCGCGCCTCCTCGTCGGGCACCTGCCAGAGGCCGAAGCCGAGCTGCGGCATGGCGCGCCCGTCGCCCAGCGTGACCGTCGGAACCGTCGTCGAAACCGTCGTCATAGAAGTCTCCTGTGCGCTGCGTGGGCGCGCTGTTCGCGCCCCTTGCGTTTTCCCCATTATTACCGGGTTATAATGCGAGCAGGCGGATGCGCGCGCGGTCGCGGTCGCGACGCCGCCGCCGCCATTCTTCAGGATGCGAAGGAGCACCCACCGATGAAGACCGGTCTCGGCAAGATGATCCGCACCGTCCCCGGAGGCGAGCGCCTGCTCACCACGCTCCGGCGGCGCAGGGACGTTCAAGCCGCGTCCCGCCCGTACAGTCCCGACACGTGGAGCCCCGACACGCCGCTCCAGGACGTGTTCACCGACATCTTCGACCAGAACCTGTGGCGGGACGGCGAGAGCATCTCCGGGGCGGGCTCCACCCTGGAATACACCGAGAACCTGCGGAAGGCGCTGCCCGGCATCCTCGCCCGCGCGGACGCCCGGACCCTGCTCGACGCCCCGTGCGGGGACTACAACTGGATGCGCGTGGTGGAGCGGCCGACCGGCATGCGCTACATCGGGGCGGACATCGTCCCGGCCCTCATCGACCGGAACAACGAGCGGTACCGCTCGCCCGACACGGAGTTCCGCGTCCTCGACATCACGGCGGACCCCCTGCCCGACGCCGACGTCTGGATGTGCCGCGACGTCCTGTTCCACCTGAGCTACCGGCAGATCGACGGCGCGCTGGCGAACTTCGCCCGCAGCAACATCCGGTACCTCCTGACGACGACGCACACGCGCTGCAAGGAGAACGTGGACGTCGCCCCCGGGGGCTTCCGCCTCCTGCGCCTGGAACTCCCGCCCTTCGACTTCCCCCCGGCCGAGGTCTACGTCGAGGACTGGATCCCCGGGCACCCGCCGCGGCAGATGGGGCTGTGGAGCCGCGAGGCGCTGCTGCCCGCCCTTCGCGCGCGGCAGGAGGCAAGCCGCGCCTAAGCGTCTAAACTGTTTCCGCGTCCCCGCGTTCGCGAGGGCGGCAGCGCAGCGCACGGGCGCACGCCAGGCAGACCATCGCCGAGAGCGTGAGGGCGAGAACGGGCGGGCAGAGGTGCCCGACCATGAGCAGGGCTATCGCGCCCATGCCGAGCTGTCCCGCCCAGACCCGCGCCATCACGGGCGCGGCGGGCCGCGTCGCGCCGCCGCTCAACCGCAGCGGCAGCGCCAGCGAGAGCAGCAGCGTCGCGCAAAGGCACAAAGGCATCGCCAGTTCCATCGTCGTTCCTTCCGGAGGGACCGGGGCGGCTCGTTCCGCAGCGCGCCCTCTCCCGCTCCTGTAATTCAAAACGCCGCGATGGTCGTGGGAGATACGGAAGAAAAACCTAACGGAGGTGGCGGTCCACGTGCGGAATGGCCCCGACCTGGAAGTCGTCCTGGTAGACGGCCAGGCCCGCGAACGCGGTGGTGACCTTCTCGACGTCGTAGCCGTGGTCGGTCAGGATGCGAGCCAGGTCCCACGTTTTGCCGATGTGGTGCGCGGCCGACGGCTTGTACCAGTAGATCGCCCGTTCGTCGCGCTGGCTGGCGTGCGGCACGGGCAGGTGCAGCCGGAACCATTCCAGAAGCTCCTCGACCCGCTCGCGTTCGTCGGCGCTGATCTCGCCGTTTTCGAGCAGGTCCCCGGCGGCGACGAACACCCCGGCGTCCCGTATCGACCTGTCGAACCGCTGATGCACGACGAACCGCACGTACACGAGGCTGCACTGCCTTTCTGGCCGCCGATATCGTACCCCGCCGTGCCCGCCCGATGCGGTCGGGTCGGGGGCGGTTCGGGCGGGCGAAGGACACGCCCGGCCGTGGGGCGAAGCGGGCAAGTGTCATGATACCCGGTGCGCTGTCTCCCGGAAGCGCCGCCGTCGTCATCCTGAATCCGGAGACGCGGGAGGTGCTGCTGCACAAGCGGGAGGACTTCCGGGTCTGGTCGCTGCCCGGGGGGCGCAT
>DATLHN010000496.1:0-6670 GCA_035539875.1 Armatimonadaceae bacterium | reverse complement strand
GTGGGGGACCAGGCCCGCGGCGGCGTTCCGGGCGCTGAAGAACAGGCGGATGCCGAGCGAGGCGATGGCCGACCCGGCGAAGCACATGACGAGCAGGACCAGCAAACGCCGGACGTGGTCGGCGAGGGACATGCCGATGTCGACCGCCGCCGAAGGCGCTGCGCTTCCCGCCGCGCCCGGGCTCGCTCCCGGCGAGGGCGTGACTGCCGGGACCGTGGGCGCGGGGGCGCTCAGAAGTGCGTTCGCGGCGTTGAAAACGTAGATCAGAAGCGCGACGCCCAGGAGAAAGACGATCAGCCCGAGCCCCCCGGCGGCGTAGCGCGTCGCCCGGGAGTTCCCGCTGT
This sequence comes from Armatimonadaceae bacterium, assembly GCA_035539875.1. GTDB lineage: Bacteria > Armatimonadota > Armatimonadia > Armatimonadales > Armatimonadaceae > CALEKU01. Next base: position 6,326 of record DATLHN010000496.1, on the reverse strand, counting down.
CCGAAGTAGCAGCCATGGGCCGCATATTAGCACGGTCGCCGCGAGGTGTCAAGCGGCGATCGTACCGGGTAATCACGTCCTCGTGCCCGCGCCGGACGCACTACTCTTCCACCTCCGCCGACCCACCGCCGGGCCGTGTCGTTCCGGTGACGGCGGCCAGAATCGCGGCCTGGCGCGGCGTGGGCGAGGCGATCTCTTCGAGCGCGTAACTGCCCTGTTCGCGGCTTCCCAGCGTCAGCGGCACCCGGCTCACCTTCTCCTCGCCCGCCCGCCGAACCGAAAGGACGACGGGGCTGCCGGGACGCTTGTTCGCGAGGTAGGCGCCGAAGATTCCCTCGATCGGCAGCCCGTCGATGGCGGTGACGGTGTCGCCCTTTCGGAGTCCCACGCGCGCGGCGGGACTGTCCGGCTCCACGCCGGCGATGGGCGCGCGGTCGGCGCGGATCGCGGCGAAATCCCACTCCACCCCCAGGTAGGGCAGGTCCGTGCCGCGGCGCGCCAGCTTCAGACCCGCGGCGGTGACCGGCTCCTCGTAGGAAAGCTCCTCCTTCGAGCGGAGCGCGCGCTCGAAGAACGGCTTCATGTCGGACCCGGCGAGCCGCGACGCGGTCCGCTCGATCTCGCCGTCGGAAAGCCCCTTGCCGGTCTTCGTGACCTGCGCGAGCAGGGCCTTCATGAGGTCGTCCAGCCCGACCCGGTTTTCGGTGCGCCGGCGCATCTCCAGGTCGATCAGCAGGCCCACGACCAGCCCCTTGTTGTAGTAGGAGAGGCCGCCGACCCCCTCGGAATCCCCGCCCTCCCAGACGTTAAGGGATGCCTCCTCCAGCGTGACGCGGGAGCGGGCCGCGTTGTTCTGGAGCGAGGTTATCTGGTCCGCCATGTAGCTCAGCCAGAAGCCGCGCCCGCGCAGCCCGGCCTCCACCACCAGCCGCGGCGCGTAGTAGTCCGTCACCCCCTCCATCCACCAGAGGTCCTTGACCCGCACCTCCTTGGCGTAGTCGAACGGGCCGAGGGCGGCGGGGCGTATGCGCTTGACGTTCCAGGCGTGGACGAACTCGTGGGCGGTTAGCGCCAGCGCCGAGCCGTTGCGCGTACGGACGGCCGCCTGCGGGAGCGAAATGACGGTGGAGTTAAGGTGTTCCAGACCCGCCATGAAGCCGGAGCGCCGCAGCAGCCGGAACTGGTAGACGTAGCGGGGGAACGGCGCGCCGCCGAAGACTTTCATCCCCGCCGCGCTGATCTTGAAGACGTCCTCGACCCAGCCCTCGTGCGGAACGTCCTCCGCCCCGACCAGGACGACCGAAAAGGGGACCCCGTTGATGGTGCGGTCGTAACGCTGGAACGCGCCGACGTCCGCGGGGTGGTCGATGAGGGTGTCGTAATCCGGCGCGGTGAAGGTGTCGGGCCGGTCCGTCGGGTCGTTCCCGGTCGCTATCTTCCAGCCGTCGGGCAGACGGTAGGTGACGGAACAGGGCGCGGAGGTGCCGCCTACGACGTACACCAGGGCCGCCGCCCCGGGCAGGAAGCCGTTGGTCCGATCCAGGTAGGGTTCGAAGAACCCGTAGTTCTGGTCGCTCGCCTTCAGGTCGTAGGAGAGGGACACAGTCTTCGCGCCGTTCGACGCCACGCGCCACGTGCGCGGGTCCGCCTGCTCCACGGTCAGGGGCGCGCTGGAGGGACCGGCCGCGGCGGAGACATTCGAGATGTTCTTCTGTGCCTGCGTGACGACGTACCAGCCGGGGGTCCAGGCGGGGATGGCGAACGAGACGCTTTGCTCCGTAACCCCCTCGGCCCGCGCCGTCACGCGGTAGGTCTTCGCGGCGGTGTCGGTAACGGCTACCGTGTAGGCGACGCGCGCGGGCGGCGCGGCCGCCGCTTCCGGCGCGGGCAGGAGCAGGAGGGTAAAGAGTGCGGCGAGAAAGCGGGCGCGGTTGAGCAGCACGGGCGGACGGGTCCTTTCGTACTGGTGTTATACGGCATGACCACCGGAAACCGCTCCCCGACCCGGTAACGGACCGGGCCGTGCCGGGCTATTATCGGGCTACTTCGCGCAGCGGGCGCCGTTTCGCCGGGCGCCGCCCTTGGCCTTGACGGCGGGTACCGCCTCTTTCGGCTCGTCGCTGAGGATGTCGCGCAGGTGGCGCAGGGCCCGCTGCTGCAGCCGCGAGACGTGCATCTGCGAGATGTTCAGCCTCAGGGCGATCTTCGCCTGGCTCATCTCGTCGAAGAATCGCAGCGAGATCACCTCGCGCTCGCGCTCGTTGAGCAACTCGATGGCCCGGCGCAGGTCGCCGAAGCGCTCGATGTCGCGGAGCGCGCCGTCGGAGCGGCCCACCAGGTCGAGCAGGGAGGCGGACTCGCCCCCGCCGCTTCCGTCCAGGGCGGAGTCGAGGGAGATCGGGTTGACCGCGTCGCTGCACTCCAGCGCCTGGATCACCTCGTCCTCGGTGACGCCCAGCCGGTCGGAGATCTCCAATACCGTGGGGGAGCGGCCCATCTCCAGTGAGAGGGTGTGCGCCGTCTTGCGCACCGACTGGTTCATCTCCTGGAGCCAGCGCGGCACCTTGATGACCGAGGTCTTGTCGCGGAAGTAGCGCTTGATCTCGCCGAGGATGGTCGGCGTGGCGTACGTGGAGAACCGCGTTCCCTGGCCCGGGTCGTAGCGGTCGAGCGCGTTGATGAGGCCGATATTACCGACCTGTATCAGGTCTTCGATCGCCTCACCCGCGCCGAGGAAGCGCGATGCAATCGATCGGACGAGGCGCTGGTGAAAGAAAACGAGTTGGTCTCGGAGGCGGGGATCGCGGTTCCTGGCGTACTGGACCGAGAGCCGCTCCAATTCGCCGGGGGGCAGGGTCGGTATCTCGACAGCAAGATGAGTGATCAACGCCGAGGGTTGAATCTCCGCCGGTGAGCGCATGCGTTCCGTCTTTCTCTGCGTCGCGGCGTCGCTGCGTGCTGCGCCCGCGGGTGCGACCACTCCGCCACGACCAGGGCCTATCCGTTTGGACGACTAAGCCGGGACACAGGTTTCGTCCGATTGGCGTCCCGGACAGGTGACGCAGTTTGTTTATTAACTGTACGCGTGCGATCGAAACAGGCGGCCGTCCTGTGCGTCGCCGCACAGGACGCAGCTGCTGGCGACTATTTCATGTCCGACGAATGGCCCGGAAAGGCCTTCGCCCCCGGGTCGATGAACGTCTTGGCGAAGTTGGCGGCCGTCCCCGCCTCGCCGATGCCGGTAGCTATCAGCTTGAGCTTGCCCGGGAAGGTGCAGATGTCGCCCGCCGCGTAGACGCCCGGCAGGCTGGTCTGCATCATGGAGTCTACCTTTATGGAGTTTTTTTCGATCTCCAGACCCCACTCCTTGATCGGTCCGAGGTTGGTGAGGAATCCGAGGTTCAGGAGCAGGGAATCGCAGCTTACGGTCTCCTCCTCGCCGCTGCGGTTGTCGAAGATGGTGATTGCCTCCAACATTTCCTCGCCGTGCACCGCCTTCAACTCGTAGAACCGGCGCACGTCTACCGGCGACTGCAGTACTTTTTCCACCGTGTCCTCGTGCGCGCGGAACCGGTCGGACCGGTGCAGCAGCATGCAGCCCCGCGACCGCTCGTGCAGCGCCAACGCCCAGTCGAAGGCGGAGTCGCCGCCGCCGACGATGGCGATCCGCTTGTCGGCCAGCAGACTGGTGTCTGAGACGAAGTAGTGGACGCCGCGGCCCTCCAGCTCCGCTACGCGGGGGATGTCCAGCTTTCGCGGCAGGAACGCGCCGACGCCCGCTGCGATGAGGACAGTGCGCGTCCGGTGCGTCCCGACGTCCGTCGTCAGCGTGTAGACGCCGTCCTCGCCGCGGGCGAGGTTCAGGACCTTCTGTTCCAGGCAGACCGTCGGCTCGTACTGTAGGGCCTGCTCGACCGCCTGATTCACGAAGTCCTTGGCGAGTACCTTCGGAAATCCGCCGACGTCGTAAATATACTTCTCCGGGTACAGCGCGGCGAGCTGTCCGCCGAGCTGTCCGAGCGAATCGATTATCTTCGTCTTCATCTGGCGCAGTCCGGCGTAGAAAGCGCCGAAGAGGCCGGTGGGGCCTCCGCCGATGATCGTGATGTCGTATACTTCGGGATCGTGAACGGCCGGGGGCGTCACGCCCGCGGCAGTGGCTGCGTCTGCCTGCATCGAAAGGTAGTTCCTTAGGCCGTGCCGACGCTTCGTAGCGGCCCGGCGACGGATATAATCACGGTAGAGACGGGAAAAGCCGCACGGCTTCGGCGAGCCTGCGGCTTTGCATCTCTTTACGGATTATATATGCGGGCGGTTCAGACTGTCAACAAAGTAAATAAAGTCTGTCGGTAAACTAGGCATTGCGGCTTGGAGGCAGGGATGCTCACGCAGCAGGAGGTCGCGGTGGCCCGGGAGCGGGCGGTGGCGTACCTATCGCGGGCGGGAATCGTTCTGACGCGGGACGAGTCGGCGCGGGTCGAGGTCGCGGACTTCGGGCTGTCCCGCCTCGAGTCCGAGGGACTGGAACTCATCACCTACATCAACACCGAGCGCGTTTGCGCCAAAGACCTGGTACTCTTTCCGCGGCAGACCTGCCCGGAGCACCGGCACCCGCCGGTGGGCGACGACCCCGGCAAGGAGGAGACGTTCCGCTGCCGCTCCGGGCGCGTTTTCGTCTACCTGGAGGGGATGCCGTCCGTGCCCATCGGCGCTAACCTGCCCGAAGGCTCGGAGGCGAACTACACCGTGTTCAGCGAGCACGTTCTGGAGCCTGGGCAGCAGGTGACGATCCCGCCGGACACGCTCCACTGGTTCCAGGCGGGCGACGAGGGCGCGGTCGTGAGCGAGTTTTCCACGCGCTCCCGAGACGAGTTCGACTACTTTACCGACCCGCGCGTGGAGCGGGCGACCCGGGTGCAACCGACTTGACCAATCACGAGATAGCGCTGCGATTCGCGCGCATCGCCGACATCCTGGAGATCCAGGGCGAGAACGCGTTCAAAGTCCGCGCCTACCGCAAGGCGGCGGAGACCATCGCCGAGATGGACGAGTCCCTGGCCGACGTCGAGGCGCGCGGGGCGCTCGGCGACATACCCGGGTTCGGTCCCGCCATCCTCGGTAAGACGCGCGACTTCCTGACGAAGGGGACGACCAAACTCTGGGACGAGGTCAAGGACGCCTTCCCCCTCGGGGTGGTGCGCATGGCGGCGGTCCCCGGCATCGGGCCGACGACGGTTCGCACCCTGTGGAAGGAACTCGGCGTTGGCAGCGTCGAGGAACTGGAGGCGGCGGCGAAGGAGGGGCGGGTCCGCGGCGTGCCCGGCTTCGGTCCGGCGAAGGAGAAGAACCTCCTGGAGGCCATCGAGAGGTGGCGTCGGCTCTCGGAACGCGCCCCGCTCTACGTCGCCCTGCCCTACGCCGAGCGGCTGGTCCGCGCACTGCGCGCCCGGCCCGAGGTGGTCCACGCGGACGCCGCCGGGAGTCTTCGCCGGGGCCGCGACACCGTCGGCGACATCGACGTCGTCGTGGCGACGACCGACCCGGGTGCGACATCCGACGCCGTGGCCGCCCTCCCCGGAATAACCGAAGTCTTCGAGAAGGGGGACCGCAAAGTCTCGGCCGTCAACGACCTCGGACTGCGCACGGACTTCCGATTCGGCGCGCCGGACGACTACGGCGCGCTCCTGCTGCACTTCTCCTCCGGGCGCGAGCACAACGTGCGGCTGCGCGAGTACGCGGAGGAGCGCGGCCTGAAGATCAACGAGTACGGCGTCTGGGACGTGAAGACGGGGGACGAAAAGTACCAGGGGGCCGAGGAGGCGGGCGTCTACGGCGCGCTGGGCCTGCCCTGGATACCGCCCGAACTGCGCGAGGGGCGCGACGAGATCGAACTCGCGGCGGCGGGGCGTCTCCCCGAGCTCGTCACCCTGGAGCAGTTCCGCGGGCAACTGCACGAACACTCGACCTGGTCCGACGGCTCCGCGTCGATCCGCGACATGGTGGAGGCGGCGCTGGCGCGCGGCTGGGATTACGTCGCCATCACCGACCACTCGCCGCTCGTCACCGTGGCGAACGGCCTGAGCCGCGAGCGCATCCTGAAGCAGTGGGAAGAGATCGAAGTGCTGCGTCCGGAGTACGAGGGGCGGATCGCCATCCTCAAGGGGCTTGAGGTCGACATCCGGGCTGACGGCACGCTGGACATGGACGACGAGATTCTCGCCGAGATGGACGTGGTCGTCGCGTCCGCGCACATGCGCTACAAGGAGGACGAGGCGAAGATGACCGCGCGCATCGTCCGAGCGCTGGAAAGCCCGCACGTCGACATC
>DATLHN010000495.1:0-12864 GCA_035539875.1 Armatimonadaceae bacterium | reverse complement strand
TCCGAGCCGCGAGCGCACCGCGCTGAGGGTCGCCGCGATCTCCGGTGTGGCAGGGTCGCGGACGGGAACCTCTCCGCGGAGCGTTTCCGCCGCCGCCGCCATCTGAGCCGCCAGGAGCGTGTACTGCGCGGCAGCCCGCCGGTTCCCGCTCCCGGCGGCGACCGCGGCCCGGTACGTGACACCGTCTATCCGCCGTATCGTTGCCGCGAGGGTCCGGAGCCGTCCCTCGTTCAGCGGGGAAGGGAGCAGCCGCGAAAGGACTCCCGTCCTGGGCGCGGGGAAGACGAGGAGCGCGCAGAGGTAGGCCACGACGACCGCGGACAGGAGGACACCCAGGAGAACACTCCCGATCGCCCGGTCACGTGTCGGATTCAAGTCCGGTATGAAATCGACCGCGCCGGTCGACCGCTTCGCCCAGGTAGAGAGTGCCACTTGTTCATTTACATGATCGGCAGGACGGCCCCAAACTGCACTGGTTGGTTGGTAAACGGCGTATTTTTCTATGTTTGCATGGGAGTTGACGCTTGGGGTATATACTTCGTGCGTTGCAGAGCGGCAGCGGAAACGCCCGCGCGTGCCCTTGCGCGCTCCCGTGAATCGAGCCCGACCTTTCATGAACCTGTCCCAACTGTTACCGCTCGCCGACCACTTCGAGGCCTTCTCGCGGGTCGAAACGCTCTTCCGCAGGGGACGGAAGGCCATAACCATCGAGGGCATGCCGGTCGCGGCCAAGGGCTGGCTCGTCGGACGTCTCGCCCGCGACGCCGGGCACCCCCTTCTTCTGGTCACCTACACCGAGGAGCAGGCGCAGCGGCTGTACGAAGACGTCCGGACGTTTCTGCCGCCCGGGCAGGAGATTCACCTCCTGCCCACGTCCCTGCCCATGCTCCTCGACGACGAAGAGAGTGAGCGCGACGTCCGCCGGGCCGGGCAGCGACTGGCGACGCTGGGTCTGCTCGCTTCCGGCGACGCGCCGCGGAACCCCGTCATCGTCGCCCCGGTCACCGCCCTGCTCCAGAAGGTGCCGCCGCCCGCCGTCCTCAAGAACCGCCGCATCGTCCTCAAGGTGAACGAAGCGATCCGCCTCGACACCCTGGCCGCCCGCCTGACGGCGTTCGGATACAGCCGCGAGGACCAGGTCAATCTCCCCGGCTCGTTCGCGCGGCGCGGCGACATTCTCGACGTCTTCCCGCCCGACGCCGCGGCCCCCTACCGTATCGACCTCTTCGGCGACGACATCGAGAGCATCCGCCCGTTCGACCGCGAAACGCAGCGCTCGGCGGGAAAGATCGATTCCCTGACGCTCGTCCCGGCGCACGAGGTCGCCTATACGCGCGAGGCGATGGCCTCCGCGTCCGCCGCCCTGCGCAAGATCCTCGACGAGCGGATGCGCGCGATGAGGGCGTCGGGCGAGGAGTCCGAGCGCGTGGACCGCCTGCGCGATTCGGGCGAGTCCGACATTACTCGCATCGGCCAGGCCGTCTACTTCCCGGGCATCGAGCGTTACCTGCCGCTGCTACATCCGGACGCCGTCCCGACGCTGGAATACTTCCCTGCCGAAACGGTGATGGTGCTGGACGAGCCCCCGCAGATGCTCTCCCACGCCGAGCGCGACCTGGAGCAGGTCGCCCAGAACCTCGAAGGGCGCATCCGGCGCGGGGAGATACTGCCGCCGCCGGTGTCGCCGCTGCTCCCGGCCGAGAAGACGCTGCGGGACATGGCGGCCACGCACGCCACGCTCTCGCTCTCGCTCCTCGCCCGGGCGGCCCCGTGGCTCCCGATGGAGGAGCACATCGCGGTGCAGGGAGCGCCCGCCGAAGGGTTCGCTGGCCGCCCCGGACTGCTCGGGGACGCCCTCGCCACCTACCGCAAGGCCAACACGCGCGTCGTCATCGTGTCGCTCCAGGCGCCGCGCGTGCGCGGCGTCCTCCAGGACCGCGAGCTGCCCGAATCCCCGCTGAACGAGCTCACGGCCGGGAAGAGCGGCATCGCCCTGGTGAACGGCGCGTTGCGTACGGGCTTCAAGCTGACCGACGCCCGCCTGGTCGTCCTCACGGATGCCGAGATATTCGGGACGCCCGCCGACCGCGGAAAGCCGAAGCAGAGGCGCGAGTTCCGCGAGGGGATGCGCATCACGAATCTGATCGACCTTAAAGAAGGCGACTTCGTGGTGCACATCTACCACGGCATCGGGGTCTACCGGGGCCTGACGCGCATGACGGTCCAGGGTGTCGAGAAGGAGTACCTTCTGATCCAGTACGAGGGCAGCGATAAGCTCTACGTACCCGTGGATCAGGTGGACCGCGTCCAGAAGTACATCGGCTCCGAAGGATCGCCGCCCCAGGTGAATCGCCTCGGGGGAAACGACTGGGCCCGGACCACGGCGAAGGCGCAGAGGCAGGCCCGGGAGATCGCGAAAGACCTCATTGAGCTGTACGCGGCGCGTCAGGCCGCCCCGGGCTACTCCTACGCCCCGGACACCCCCTGGCAGCAGGAGATGGAGGACGCGTTTCCCTACACCGAGACGCCCGACCAGGACGCCGCCATCCGCGACGTCAAGAAGGACCTCGAATCGCCGCGCCCGATGGACCGCCTGATCTGCGGCGACGTCGGATTCGGCAAGACCGAGGTTGCCATCCGCGCGGCGTTCAAGGTCGCCAGCGAGGGACGGCAGGTCGCCATCCTCTGCCCGACGACGGTACTCGCGGCGCAGCACTTCGCCACCTTCTCGGAGCGGCTCGCGGCCTTCCCGGTCCGCGTGGACATGCTCTCGCGCTTCCGCTCGTCCCGCGAGCAGGCGAAGACGGTCGAGGACATCAAGCTGGGCGCGGTCGACATCGTCATCGGCACCCACCGCCTGCTCTCCAAGGACATCGAGTTCAAGGACCTCGGCTTGGTGATCGTGGACGAGGAGCAGCGGTTCGGCGTGACGCACAAGGAGCGGCTCAAGCAGCTCCGGAAGACCGTGGACGTGCTGGCGATGTCGGCGACGCCGATTCCGCGGACGCTCCAGATGAGCCTGTCCGGCATCCGGGACATGTCGCTCATCAATGACCCGCCCGAGGGCCGTACGCCGGTAAAGACGTTCATCAAGGAGTACGACGACGACCTGGTGCGCGAAGCGATCGAGCGCGAGCTGGAGCGCGGCGGGCAGGCGTACTTCGTTCACAACCGCGTCGAGAGCATTTACCACATCGCGAACCGCCTGGAGAAGATCACGCCGAATGCCCGATTCCGCGTCGCGCACGGGCAGATGAACGAGGACGACCTCGAAGAGGCAATGCTCGACTTCTACGAGCACAAGTTCGACGTGCTCGTCTGTACGACCATCGTCGAATCCGGCCTCGACATCCCGAACGTCAACACGATCCTGATCGATAACGCCGACAAGCTCGGCCTCTCGCAGCTCTACCAGTTGCGCGGGCGGGTCGGCCGCTCGCGCCGCCAGGCGTACGCCTACCTGATGTACCGCAAGAGCAAGTCCCTTACGACCATCGCCGAGCAGCGCCTGGACGCCATGCGGGAGTACGGAGAACTTGGCTCCGGCTATAAGGTCGCCCTGCGGGACCTGGAGCTTCGCGGCGCGGGCAACATGCTCGGCGCGGACCAGAGCGGCACGGTCTCCGCGGTCGGCCTCGACCTGTACATGCAGCTCCTGGAGCAGGCGGTCCGCGAGTACAAGGGGGAGGAGCAGGACAAGGAGGCCGAGCCGCTGCCGACCGTGGACCTACCGGTTGCCGCCGCCATCCCGGCGAAGTACGTCCCGAGCGAGGCGCAGCGCATCCTGATGTACAAGAAGCTCTCCGCCGTGCGCCAGCGCGACGACGTCGCGCGGCTCCAGGAGGAGTTCGAGGACCGCTTCGGCGACCCGCCCGCACCGGTGTGGAACGCCCTCGCGCTGCTCCGCCTGCGCCTTCGGGCCCAGGAGGTCGGCATCGAAAGCATCACCACGGACGCGGGCAAGATCCAGATCGTGCTGAAAAAGGGCGTACGCCTGCCCACGCACACGATCCGCCCGCTGATCACGGCGTTCAAGGCGCAGGCGGGCAAGTTCGACCCGGACCGCATCTCCGTCAACATCGTCTCCAGCAAGGTGCTGAATCAGGTCGAGGAGATGGTGGAGGTGATCGCGCGCGCGCTGGAGCAGAAGACGCCCCCGCGCGTCTCCCCCGGCGGCAGCGGCCCGGCGGGCTACGGCGCGAAGAAGGCCGCCGCCACCCGCAACTGACCGGTCAGTCCGCCGAACGGCCTTCCGACGATGGCGCATCGTTCAGCACGGAAACGATGCGGTCCCGGTTGTCCTCGATGAGGCGCCGCTGGTCGGGCCAGACCATGCGCGGCAGGAAGTCGAGCGGGGCCCAGTGGAGGTAGTATTCGTACCCGGGGTCCGTGGGACGGCCCTCTACCTGCCCGGTGCGGAAGAGGAAGTAGTGCGCGGTGATCCACCGCTTGCGGTTGTAGTTCAGGCGCGAGGAGACGCCCAGTTTGGCGAGGAGTGTCAGGTCGCTCAGGCCCGCTTCCTCCTCGATCTCGCGGCGGGCGGCCTCCTCCAGCGTCTCGCCGCCCTCGACGCCGCCTTTGGGCAGAACGAAGCCGTCCATGCCGCGGATGCCGACCAGGGCGACGAGAATATCACCGCTGCGGTCGGGGTCCACGCGCGCCACCACCCCGCCGGAGGAAACGCGGTCTTTCACACCCGGAGGGCGCGTGTAGAAGGATTCGTCCGCGAAGTCGTCCTCGCCCGCATTAACGCCGCTCATGGCGCTATTGTACGCGACGGCGGACTAGTTGCCGACCATGCCCCGGGCGATTTCGGCGGTGCGCCGACGGGCGTGCTCGATGTCGGCGGCGGAGTCGAGGAGGATGTAGAGGAACATCGCACCGGACCAGCCGCTGACGACCCGCAGGAGGTGCTGGCGGCCGTCACCGGGCAGCACCAGGTCTTCGACGGCCCCCTGCTCGCCGCGGTTGCGCCGCGCCCGAAGCTCGCCGCGAAGAAGCTCCGCGTACTTGCGGGCGGAGTTGGTCAGGTCGCTCTGGATGCCGCGCTCGCCGAGGCACATGCCCGTCTGCGTATCGACGAGGGCGCACCCGAGCGCGCCATCGATCTCCATCGACCAGCAGAGCGCTTCCTGGAATGTTGTGACTATCGGCACGGGTTCCCCCACGGGCCGCGAACGACCCACTTTCGCTAAAGCTTCCTCGTTTAATAATTGGCGGAAGCGAGCGAGAGGAACATGACCGTCAGCCCCGCACAACTGCGGGTTTGCGTGACAACTGTCACGATAACCAGGGTCGGGCGAGCGCGCGCAGCAGCCGGTGGCGCGGCATCTCCGCGCCCGCGTGCGACTCGCGGACGTACGCCAGGAACAGGATCGCGGCCAGTACCCCGACGCCGCTCATGGCCCCGAACATCGCGCGAATCCCGAAACGCTCGGCGATCAGGCCGCAGACCAGAGGACCGAGACTCAAGCCCAGACCCGCCGACGCGGCAAGCTGCGCCTGCGCCGTCCCCCTATCCCGGTTGGTGGCGGTGTCGTTTATGAAGACCACGGCGATAGTCCCGATCACCCCGAAGTTGATGCCGTGCAGCGTCTGCACCATCAACACCCAGAGCGGACTCGTCGCCGGAATGTAGAGAAGCAGGCGCAGCGGCATGAGAAGGAATGCCAGCGCGAGGGCCGGCCGCCTCCCGTACCGGTCGGTCCAGCGTCCTACCTGCGACATGACCAGCACTTCGCAGACCACGCCCGCCGCGAACATCCGCGGTACCCACGCGGCCCCGCCCAGTTCCGCCATGAACATCGGTAGGAACTGGGATGCGCCGTAAAGCCCGAACTGATACAGGAAGTAGGCCGTCAGGAATCGGAAACGGTTGCGTGCCGCGTCCCCGTCCGCCGCTTTTGCCGCGGCCTCCGTGGCGGCGTCTCCGTGCGCGGCGGACGCCGCCGCGGGCGTCCGGCCGTCCGGCACGAGGAGCGATAAAGCCCCGATGATGAAAAACAGCAGCGGCCCATAGGTAAAAACCGGGTCCAAGTCCGCGCGGGCAGTCTCTCCCGCTATGGACGAGCGGACGAGCGAGCCTGCCGTCATGGCGACGATGACGTAACCCACGGAGCCCCAAACCCGGTAGCGGACGTACGACGCCCCGCCGCCGCGCGCCGCCGACGTGGCGACCATACGCCCGACCAGAACCCCGCCCGCCGAATTGAGATACTGGAAGCCGTTCACCCCGAGCGCCGTCAGCAGGGTGAAGGAGAGGAAGTCGTCGGCCGCGCGGTACGCGAGGTAAGCGCACCCCGCCGCGATTGCCGCCGCGACCATCAGCGGGCGGCGCGCGTCCAGGCGATCGGAGAGTTTACCGAGCAGCGGCTGCACCAGAAGCGCGGTCGCCGTGCCGATGGCGGTCATCAGCCCGAACTGCGCCTTGTCTATCCCGGCCGCCGCCACGTACAGGGCGACGAACGGCTGGAGAAACCCGAAGACGCCGGTAATGAAGAACATCGTCACCGCTAGGGCGATCCGCTGCCAGCGGGGCGGCGGCATCTGGCCCGGCGCAGTCTTAGGTGATTCGGTTGTCTTGGTCACGATTCTGCAGTCGGGGGAAAGGGAGTCAGGTCGGGGCCGATCCGGTCGAAGGATTCGGCGCGAATCCACCCGCTCTTTCCGGCGTATGTGCCGTCGAGCACGCGCACGAAGTGAGCGTCGCGCAGGGTCCGCGCGGCCGGGCCGCGCGGTCGGACGAGCAGTTTGACGGAGGTACCCGCCTTGAGGAGTAGGACGCGCGCCGCCGCCTGCTCGCTCTCGGCGACCAGGTCGTGGTAGCCGTGGTGGTCCCGGGCGGCGTACGCCTCCGTCAGCGCGACGAAGTCTTCGGGCGTCGTCGCGAACTCCACCCTGTCGCGCCCTTCGGGCGCGCCGAGGACGCCGAAGTCACCCGGGCGCAGACCTGGCGACGTATCTCCCGCAGTGGGAAGCTGTGGAGGCAGCGTCATCGGGAGGCTTTCCCGGAGGGCCTGCACGACCCGTTCCACAAAACCGGACTCCTCATCGGCGGATAGGGTCGCCCTGCTCCCGACGGTTTCCGCGAGGAGATGCCGAATCTGCTGGAGCAGGTGTTCCCGCGACCAAGGGGGCCGCGACTCGTGCTCGGCCTCCCTGATCTCCAGGCGCGCTTCCGGCCTCGCTTCCTGCAACTCCGTGACGACCTGCCGAACGGCCTCCAGCGTCACGCCAAGTTTAGCGAGCGTGCGACCGGCTAGTCCGCCCCCGTCCGGATCGCCGCCCTCGCGGATGAGCCCGAGCAGGAGGTGTTCGGTCCCCATGTAGTTGTTGTGGAGCGACCTTGCTTCTTCATAGGCGAGGTCGATGACGCGTTTGGCGCGCGGCGTCAGGTGCATCTCCTTGCTCAGCGGTTCCGCCGAAGCCACGATTTGCGGTACCAACTCTTCCCGAACGCGTTCCTGCGGAACCCCGAGTTTATCGAGCACGCGGGCCGCGACGCTGTCGTTCTCGCGCACCAGTCCGAGCAGAAGGTGCTCGGTGGAGACGTAGTTCTCGCCCAGACGGCCCGCCTCTTCCTGCGCGAAGAAGACGACGCGGCGAGCCCGCTCGGTAAATCGCTGCCACACGGTAAACGCCCTCCCCTTGCGAAAGTCGCGCCCGTCCTGCTAACGACGCTTCCCCGGGATCGGGCCGGGGTTCTTGAGCCGTACGCGGTAGAGACCGGTGGACGCCGTAATGTACAGCGTCTTGCCGTCCCTGTCGCCGAAGGCGCAGTTCGCGGCCACCTCGGGAACTTCAATGACGCCCTGTACCTCGCCGCTGGGCGCGATAACCCAGACGCCGCCCGCGCCCGTGGAAAACACGTACCCCCGCGCGTCCACCTTCAGGCCGTCCGCCCCGCCCCGCTTCCCGGCCGCCTTCACCGTCGCGAAGAGGCGGCCGTTAACGAGCGACCCGTCCGGCCGGACGTCGTACGCGCGGATGATCTGTTCCTGCGAGTCGTTAACGTACAGGACCCTCTCGTCCGGCGAGAAAGCGAGGCCGTTCGGCCGCACCATCTCCTTCGACAGCAGCGTCAGGCCACCGCCCGTATCGAGCCGGTAGACGCCGTAATAGCCGAGCTCCTCCTGCTCCTTGCGGACGCCGTACGGCGGGTCCGTGAAGTACAGCGAGCCGTCCGCGCGAAATGCCAGGTCGTTGGGCGAGTTCAGCCGCCTGGAATCGAACTCGTACGCCAGCGTTACCACGCGCCCGTCCGGATCGGTGCGCGAAATCCGGCGGGTCCGATGCTCGCACGTGATCAGCCGGCCCTGGGTGTCGAACGTATTTCCGTTCGGCGTGATCGGCGCTTCCCGGAAAACGTCCACCTTGCCGCTCTTGCAGTCGTAGCGCAGGAGACGGCTCGTCGGCTGGTCGGAGAACAGGACGACGTTCTTCGCACGGTCGTAAACCGGGCCTTCCGTGAACCGGAACCCGTCGGCGATCTTTTCGACCTTCGCTCCGTCCGCGACGATGCCGGACAGATCGGCACGCGACGCTATCGGGAACAGGAACAGGGCGGTGAGCGCTACGGCGGCGCGCAGGAGAAGGGTAGCAGCCATGATGGCGGTAGTTTCTCCGGTGTGACGCGCGGGTCCTGCCCCGGGGCACGGGACGGCTGTCAGGACCGTTGCGAGGAGGCGGCTTCCTCCGCAGTCAGGGAACAGCCCCGGAGCAATGCGCCCGGGGCGCGCCCGAGCAGGACGATGCCGTCACCGTCGGGATGCCGATAGCCGTAGTCCTCCGTCTGTATCGCCAGCACGGAGTTCAGGTTCGCCAGGTCGTAGTGCGCCAGCAGCCCCGGCTCGCCCGGCGCGGCGTCCGCCCCCGTAACCGGGTCTACCACGCGCGTACGCAGCAGGTGCGGCAGGGCCACCTTGCGCGGCTCCCGCCGCACCCCGTCCTCATGGTCCCGGAGCGCGGACTCGTAGAATTGAGACGCCATCTCACTCATGCCGTACTCGCTCAGGCAGTGCGTCGCGGGGGTCCCGAGGCGGCGGGTGAACAGTGTGTACATCTCGTCCCGGCTTACCTCCCGCGACCGCCCCTTGAACCCGCCCGTCTCTACGACACGAGTACCATCAGGTAGGCGAAAACTTATACTTTCCTGATTCATATAATCGTGAAGGTGTACCCAGGCGAAGGCCGTGCCGAAGAGGACCAGGGGTTGTGCTTCCGCCCTGAGATCGTCCACAAGCCGCTCCCGCCACTTGTCACCGCAGTAGAACTTCCCTCCGCAATCCTGAACGATTTCATCGAGCATGAAGGAGAGCGACGAATGCGGCAACTCGTCCGGCGGAGGCATGAGCGCCGCGACGGCGGGTCGGACGCCGTCCGGACACACGAAGTGGTAGTACGAGACGCGAAGCGACGCCCTGTACAGCTCGACCGCCTCACGATCGAGAAAATGGCGGCTGGTCTCCCGGCCGGTCGTTCCGGACGAGTGGAAGACGCGGCAATATACGTCCGGGTGGCAGGACGCTTCCGGGGCACAGGTGAGGGGGAACTGCTTGAAGGCGGCGGCGGGAGCGGCGGGAATCTCGCTCCAGGAAGACACGGATTCCGGCGTCCTGCCCCGGCCGTCACAGAATCGACGGTAGGGAAGGTTACGTTCGTACTGGTACGCAAAGAGGCGCAGCGCCAGAGGTTCGAATCCAGCCGGGTTCCCCCCGGCGATGTGCCGGCGCAGCTCCGCGGCCAGCGCAATGCCGCTCTCCATCAGAAGAGAGCCTTGAAGAGAGTAACCTGGTCGTCGCTTCGCTTCAACACCAGATAACGGCCGTCCGCCGACGTGGCGACTCCCTTGATGGTGACGGGCTGCCCTGCCCTGGGCTGTGCGGCGAGACGCCGCTTTCCGAGGAAGCGCCCGCGCTTGTCCAGTACGAAGAGCGTCTCGAGGCCGCTCTGGAGGACGAGACGCGATCCGTCCGGCGCCAGCGAGACGAGACGCGGATGGAAGACCGCGCTGCCCTTGTCCGCAAACATCCGCTGCCCGCTGCGATCGAAAAGAGCAATTCGGTAACCCGCCGGTCCACCCGAATCGCCTTCGCGGACGTAACTCACGGCGATGGACTGGCCGTTGCGGGAGACGAGCGCTCGCCCCTCGCGGGCCGCCAGCGACTCCGACCAGAGGCGCTTCCCGGAGGGCACATCCCAGACGTCTATGCGTACTTCGCCGCCGCGCCGCCCGCGGGTCGAAACCGCCACCCCCGTGGAGCCGTCCTCGGAGAGGAGCACGTCGTAGGCGCGCTCGGGCTCCGAGCTGTCCGCGCGCCACCGGGATGTGCCGTCCATCCGGCGTGCGCTGACGCCGGTCGATTGCCAGAGTCCGAGCAGGAGTACCGGGCGTTCCGCGGACGCCGCCACGGCGACCGAAGCCGGAATTCCGGGCGCGCTCCAGTGCCGGGCAGCCCCTTCGTCGCCCGGCTGCCCTCCTGCGGGCGGGGGCGAACCGATCGAGACGGGCAGGACATGGACGGACTTGTCCCCCGTACCCACTATCACGTGCGTCCCGTCCCGTTCGAGATCCAGGTCCCATACCGCCCCGGAGACCGGGAACGTCGCCGCGCGCTTCTCGCCCCACCGGGGGTGGAGCACGCGCACGGTGGGCGACGAGGGGTTCATCAGGGACGCGGCCACGACATGCCCCTCCGATGTCGCGCGGAGAGCGTTCACCCCCTCGAGGGCCGACGTGCGCCAGAGCGTGCGCTTCGTCGCCACGTCCACGCGCCTTACCACGCCGCGATCGTCCACCCAGGCGAGGGTCGAACCGTCCGGGGAGAGCGTAAGGGAGCGCAGACGGGGCGTCGGAAGCGTGGCCACCTCGACGAGCAGCGAACGTCCTTCCTCGGTCGTGGCGGAGAGCGTCTCGTCGGGCGTGCCATTGACAGTCGGGGAGCCTGCCACGGCGGGCGCGGGCGCGGTCATCAGCCGTGCCGCCACGCCCAGCGCAAGCGATATGGCTCCCAAAACCAGGATTCGCCGGATCATGGACCGCCCCCGTCCCGCCGCACGGCAACTATCGTCATTCGCCCTTAACCATTTTCGGCGGCGTTCGCGCCGGAGACCATGTCGAGAAAGTATCGGTGCAGACGCGTGTCCCCGGTCAGTTCCGGGTGGAACGCGGACGCCAGAAGATTGCCCTGCCGCACCAGGACGATGCGGTCCTGATATCGCCCAAGCACTTCCACGTCCTCGCCGACCCGCTCTACATAGGGAGCCCGGATGAAGACGCCGCGGACGGCCCCACCCGACGTCACCCCCGGCGCATGGATGTCGGCCTCGAAGGAGTCCACCTGCCGGCCGAAGGCGTTGCGCGCGACGGCGATGTCCATCAGCCCCAGTGTCGGCTGCCCGCCACGCTCCGCGCCGTGCGCGATCTCCCGCGCCAGCAGGATCATCCCCGCGCAGGTCCCGTAGATCGGCATGCCCGCCGCGCTCGCGTCGCGGATGGCCGAGTCGATGCCGTAGCGGGCCATCAGTTTCCCGATCGTGGTGCTCTCCCCGCCCGGCAGTATAAGGCCGTCCACCGCCGCGACCTGCTCCGGAGTACGGACCTCTGTCGCGGTGCCGCCCGCCGCCTCGATCGCGCGGGCGTGCGCCTGGAAGTCCCCCTGGAGGGCCAGTACGCCAATTACAGGGGACATTTGTTCTGTATTACCCACCAGCGCTGCCAATATCCTTCTACCCTGCTTGCCACACAAAAACACGGACGCCTGAATCCCAGGCGTCCGTGACCGGGCTAAATTCGCCTCGACCTGCGACGAGGAGTTCCCTTGCGCGCGCGCCCCTACCAGCCTCGGGTCGCGAGCAGTTCCTTCTCGTCCAGGGTCCGGATGTCGATGCCGACCATCGGCTCGCCCAGACCGGTGCTGATCTCGACCAGCTTGTCGTAGTCCTGGTAGTAGGTGACCGCGTCCACGATGCGCTTCGCGCGCTCGGCCGGGTCGCCCGACTTGAATATGCCGGAGCCGACGAACACCGCCTCCGCGCCGAGCTGCATCATGAGCGCGGCGTCCGCGGGGGTCGCCACGCCGCCCGCGCTGAAGTTCGGGACCGGGAGCTTGCCCGTCTCCCATATGTAGCGCACCAGGTCGTACGGCGCGCCGAGGTTCTTGGCCTCGGTCATCAGCTCCGCGGAGTCCATGGTGCGAATGCGCCGGATGCCCGCCATGACGGTGCGCATGTGGCGGACCGCCTCGACGATGTTGCCGGTGCCCGCCTCGCCCTTGGTGCGGATCATCGCCGCGCCCTCGCCGATCCGGCGCAGGGCCTCGCCGAGGTCGCGGCAGCCGCAGACGAACGGCACCTTGAACGTCAGCTTGTCGATGTGAAACTGCTCGTCGGCCGGGGTCAGGACTTCGGACTCGTCGATGAAGTCCACGCCCATCGCCTCCAGGATGCGGGCCTCGACGATGTGCCCGATCCGGGCCTTCGCCATGACCGGGATGGTTACGGCCTCCATGATCTCTTTGATCATCTTGGGGTCGCTCATGCGGGCGACGCCGCCGTCCTTACGGATGTCGGCGGGCACCCGCTCCAGGGCCATGACCGCCGACGCGCCCGCCTCTTCGGCGATGCGCGCCTGCTCGGCGTTGACCACGTCCATGATGACGCCGCCCTTGAGCATCTCGGCCAGGCCCCGCTTGACCAGTTGGGTCCCGGTGGCGCGGGCCCCGTTGGCGTTGGTTGCGGAGGAGGTGCCGGTGTCGTCTGCCATGGGTCCCAGTCTAGGAGGGCGACCCCCGATCCCCGAAGTTGGATCCGGCGGATCGAGGGGGATCGGCGGGAGCGGCGCCGGCGGTCGACGCCGCCGGGGCC
>DATLHN010000494.1:0-3228 GCA_035539875.1 Armatimonadaceae bacterium | reverse complement strand
CTGGAGCGGTCCCCAGGTCTTGCCGCCGTCCGTGGAGCGTCGCAGGACCAGGTCGATATCCCCGCTGTCGCCGCCGCCGTTCTTGCGCCCCTCGCAGAACGCCAGCAGCGTCCCGCGCTTCGTCGCGATGAGCGACGGGATTCGGTACGTGTGGTACCCCCCGGTCCCCGAAACGAACAGGGGCGTCTGTACGACCGAGCCCTCTCCCTCTACTGCGGTCACGCGGTTGCCTCCTCGAACCGATGCGCTTGCCGTCTTTGCGAGCACCCAGGCCGAGCGGTGGCCCGGCCGGTCCTCGCCGCCGGGGATCACGACCCGGTCGCCCCAGCGCACGGCGTGGGTCGTCACCAGGCCGAACGGCAGGGGCGTCGGCTCGGCCGACCAGCGGTCCGCCGCCGTGTCGTAGACCAGGACCTCCTTGCGGAACCCGGGATGCTTTTCCTTAAGCTCGAAAACGCGCGCCGCGTGCTCGCCGTCGTCGCCGCCGAACACCCGAATCAGGCGGTCGCCCTCGGCCAGCGCGGGCGCGGCGACCAGCGGGCGGGGCAGGTCGGCGACGCGCTTCCAGCCCTCGCCGGGCCGGTAGCGGTAGGCGTCCTTGAGGTACGTGCGGGCGGGCTTGCCGTCCGGACCGGCTTGCAGCGACGCGCCGCCGAAGACGTAGAGGCACCCCGCCTGCGCCGCCACCGCCGGGCCGATCCGCCCCGGCCCCGGCCAGGGCGGCAGCTCCTCCCAGCGCGGCGCGGGCGTGCTGCGCGCCAGGTCCAGACGCCAGAAGGTGCGCATCGCCTCGGTCGCCGCCGGGGAGTCGTGCCCGCCGACGGCGTAGACCGCGTTCCCGAGGCGCGCCGCGCCCAGGAAGGCGACCGGGCGCGGCAGGTCCGGCAGGGGCGTGCGCTCGACGGCCGAGCCGGTCCAGCGCAGGCGGAACGCGGCGGGATAATGACGCGCGGCGTCTCCGCCGCCGAGGCAGACGACGCCGCCG
The DNA here is from genome assembly GCA_035539875.1 of Armatimonadaceae bacterium. Classification (GTDB taxonomy): domain Bacteria; phylum Armatimonadota; class Armatimonadia; order Armatimonadales; family Armatimonadaceae; genus CALEKU01. The sequence goes on along the minus strand of DATLHN010000494.1, from coordinate 2,243 downwards.
TCGGTGGAGACGGACGCCCCGAGGGCGAGCGGGCGCTCCAGCACGGACTCATTGCGCCAGCGACCGTCGGGAGCCGTCAGGACGTCGACGCGGTCAGAGAACTCCTTCACGCCGCCCTCGAACAGCGACTTCGGGAAGCGGCTGCCGCCCGCCACGATCAGCGCGCCGTTGTGGACGCCCGCGAAGCGCCCGCTCAGCGCCTGGGGGACGTCGGGAAGCGCCTGCCAGGGCGAAACAAAGGTGTCCGGCGGCGCGGCGGCAAGTGCGACGGCGGCGCAGCAGAGGAGTGTCGCCGCGCCGCCGCGGAGCAGGGGGGATATCTTCATCAACTCTTCTTCTCGAATATGCCGAGGCCCGCCAACTCCTCGTGGAAGGCGCGCCGCTCGGCGTCGGTCAGCCGTCGCAGGGGCAGGCGCACCGGGCCGCAGTCGATGCCGATCATCTCCATAGCCGCCTTGCCCGCCGCGAGCCCGCCGTAGCGCCCCAGCACGGCGACCATCTCCATCGCCTGCGTCTGCCGCCGCCGCGCGCAGTCCATGTCCCCGGCACGGTACGCCTCGATGACGTCGTGGTAGAGCGGCGCGCAGTAGTTATAGGTGCTCCCGATCGCGCCCTGCGCGCCGAGCGCCAGTGCGCCGAGCAGGATCTCGTCGCGCCCGAAGAGGACGTCGAAGTCGTCCCCCGCGGCGGCCAGGCAGCGGCCGTAGTCCATCAGGTCCTCGGACGTGAACTTGATCCCGGCGAAGTTCGGGATGGCAGCGGCGGCCCGCGGCAGGAAGTCGGCCATCGGCAGGGACACCCCCGTCATCGAGGGGATGTGGTAGTAGTAGAACGGCAGCCCCGGAGCGCCCGCGGCGACCTGCGCGCAGAAGGCGACCAACTCCTCCTGCCGGGCGGCGCGGAAGAAGGCGGGGGCCATCGTCGCCACGGCGTCCGCCCCGATCTCCGCCGCGTGCGCGGCCAGCGCGCGCGCCTCCGCCGCGCTGTCGTGCGAGACGTTCACCAGGACCCGGACGGCACCGGCCTGCGCGCGCCAGCGCTCGGCGACCCGGCGGCGCTCTTCCGAGGTGAGCGACACCCCCTCGCCCGTCGTCCCGCAGATGAAGGCGGCGACCACCCGGTTTTCCCGCAGCGAGGCCGCCTGCCGGGCGACGACGTCGAGGTTCAGGCTGCCGTCGTCGTGCATGGGGGTGTGGGGCGCGGCGATCAGGCCCTTCAGGTCTAACTTCACGATACTGTCTCCCGCGGTGTTGAAAAGGGTTCAGAAAAGCGGCTGCACGACGGTTACGCCGTCAGTCACCCCCTTAACATACCCGACGGTCTCCTTGCCGCTGGCGTCCTTGCTGTCCAGTCCGAACGCGCTGGCGGGGATCGAGGACTGCTTGGCCCACTTGGCGTGTCCGTCGCAGTAGAGCAGGTTGCCGCCGTTGCTGTGGATGTTGTCGTAGCTGGCGGCCAGCCACGCCCGGTATCCGGTGAGGTTCGGGCAGGCGGTGGAGGGGCAGCCGCTGGGGCGGGTCACCGAGTTCTTCGTGATGTCGATCCCCTCGTGCGACCAGATTATGGAGGCGGGGTTGGGGATCACGGCGATCGCCCGCCCGAAGACCACGCCGTTGCCGTAATACGACGCCCGGCTCAGGACGGTGGGCGCGGCGGCCCCGGTGTTCTCGATGGCGTCCGGGCACTGGTAGACCATCGTGTTCTTGAGGTACGGCTGGATCGCGTACATCCAGCTGATCCTCGGCACGGCGGCGGCGTAGCTCGTCGGCTCGTTGTAGAACGCCACGATCCAGTCGCCGGAGCCGATGGAGTGGGTGGGCAGGGTCTCGTCGTAGTCCTGGGAGTACATCATCAGGGCCGCCCCGATCTGCTTGAAATTACTCAGGCAGGCGGTCTGCCTTGCCTTCTCCCGCGCCTGTGCGAAGACGGGGAACAGGATCGCCGCCAGGATCGCGATGATTGCGATGACGACGAGGAGCTCGATAAGGGTGAAACCCCGGTCGCGGCGGGTATGCTCGTACTGCCCTGCCGGGAGTAAAGCGACTCTTCTTGAAAACATGGTCTTGTTACCTTTCGGATGCCGTGTCGGGCGAAGTAGAAGGGGCGACGACGCCGCGCGCGAGGTAGCGGTCGAGGTGGCGGCACATGACGTCCTGCGCCTGCTCCACCTCCCCGGCGCGCAGGCGCTCGATCATCTCACGGTGCTCGGCGACCGCGCCGCGGGCGACGTCGGCGTCCACCAG
>DATLHN010000493.1:0-7534 GCA_035539875.1 Armatimonadaceae bacterium | reverse complement strand
CGCGGGAGGGTACGCCGCAGCGCGCCCGTGCGGGCGTCGAGGACCGCGGCGTGGAAGCGGTCCGTCCCGGCGGCCCGGTCGTTGAAGACGACGTCGCTGTCGGACCCGGGAAGCCACTGGAGCATGCAGCCCTGCTGCCAGTTCCATGCGCGGGACTCCGCCAGCGGCGTGAACCCGGGCTCACCGTCGCCGTCCGAGGAAAGTTCTACTACCCCTACGGTCGCGGCGTCCTCGGCAGTGGGCATCCTCCCGTCGAAGCCGACCTCCAGGCAGAGCAGGCGCGTCCCGTCCGGCGACCACGGCGTCTTCTCGTAGTACCCGAAGAATTGGGCGCGCGGGCCACGGGTGACCTGCCGTACTGGCACCCGGCTTTCGTACTCCGTCATGGCTCGCGGCCCTCCCCAAACGCCCTGTTCGCCGCGCCGCCCGTAACTCCTGCCGGGGCGCGCTCTCCCTGCCAGGGGATGCCCGGGCGGCCGGAGAACTTGCGTTTGTGTAAGTCGTGCGGACGGGGGCAAACGGGCGTCTGTTTTCCCGGGGATTTCTGGTAGAATCAAACAATAGGCAAACAGAATTATTCTCGACCGTAAACTTGACGCCCACTACATATGGGGTGTACAATCCTGCCGTTGCACAAGATATGGGCTTCGGGCGCTGCCCGGACGACGCGGCGGCACGGCGGAACGCGGGGTGCGAAAGTGGCACCGGAGCCGGAAGATGAGATGCCCGTACTGCGGGGAACAGGATAAAGACCACGTACTGGACTCGCGGCCCGTTCGCGACGGCGCGGCCATCAAGCGGCGTCGCGAGTGCGACGCCTGCAACGGGCGCTTCACCACCTTCGAGGAGATCGAGGAGATGCGCCTCATCGTGGTGAAGGCGGGCGAACGGGGGCGGGAGACGTTCCGGCGGGAGAAGCTGCGCCGCGCTGTGGAGATCGCGTGCAAGAAGCGCCCCGTGAGCGAGGAGCAGATCGGCGCCCTGGTGGAGGACATCGAGCGTCAGCTTTACAGCCGCCAGGAAAAAGAAGTGTCCTCGTCGGAGATCGGGGAGATGGTCATGGAGCGGCTGCGGCTGATCGACCAGGTCGCCTACGTGCGCTTCGCCTCCGTCTACCGGCAGTTCGAGGACGCCCAGCAGTTCCGGCAGTTCATAGACCGACTGGCCCCGCGACGAAGTAGCCGGGGCACGAAGTAACGGATTTTCAGATCAAGTAAGAAGACCTCTCTATCTTCGCCCGACCACAGGCGCGCCAGCGCGCCTGCCGGGTCGCGGGCAATGATTTCGAGGCAGTGTTAAGGAAGAACAACGTGGCAAACGAACTCTTCGACGACGAGCCGCCGATCCAGGCGACCAACGGAAGCGGCAACGGGGGCGGCGGTAACGGCGGCAGCGCCCCGGGCGGTAAGGGCGCGAAGTCGGCCAAGAAAGCCCCGGCCGCCGCAGCCGCCACCCGCGGCGTCGCCTCCACGGCGGACACCCTGACCGACCCGTTCGCTGAGGAAGAGGGAGCCGCCGCGGTGGCGGCGACGCTCTCCGCCGCGTCGTCCGACGAACCGAGCGGGGGCACGCCTCTGATGGCCGCGCCGACCTCGCCCGCCGCGAAGGCCGCCCCGCAGCTTCCCGAGCGCATCACGGAGGCCGCCTCCGGCGCGCCCGCCGAGCAGAGCATGTTCGCCGGGGAGGGCCTCAAATTCGAGCGCTACTTCACCAAAGCCGGCGAGGACGTCTTCGACACCCTGGAGTGGGAGCTGCGTACCGCCGCCATCACCGACGAGCGCGGCAAGGTCGTCTTCGAGCAGAAGGACTGCGAGATCCCCAAGTCCTGGTCGATGCTCGCCACCAACGTCGTCGTCTCCAAGTACTTCCGGGGCAAGATAGGCACGCCGCAGCGCGAGCGCTCCGTGCGCCAGCTCGTCTCCCGCGTCGCCGACACCATCGTCGCCTGGGGCCGCAAGGGCAACTACTTCGACAGCGAAGAGGACGCCGTCACCTTCCACGACGAGCTGAAGTACCTGCTCGTCCACCAGCACATGGCGTTCAACTCCCCGGTCTGGTTCAACCTCGGGGTGCCGGGCGAGCGGGCGCAGGTCAGCGCGTGCTTCATCAACTCCGTCGAGGACACGATGGAGAGCATCCTGACGCTGGCCAAGACCGAGGGGATGCTGTTCAAGTGGGGGTCGGGGACCGGCACGAACCTGTCCGTGCTGCGCTCCTCGAAGGAGAGCCTGAAGGGCGGCGGCACCGCGAGCGGCCCCGTCTCCTTCATGCGCGGGTTCGACGCCTTCGCCGGGGCGATCAAGTCCGGCGGCAAGACCCGCCGCGCCGCGAAGATGGTCATCCTGAACGCCGACCACCCGGACATCGAGGAGTTCATCGAGTGCAAGGCGGACGCCGAGAAGAAGGCGCACGCCCTGATCGAGGCGGGCTACTCGGGCGCGTTCAACGTCGCCAACGGGGCGTACGACTCGGTCTTCTTCCAGAACGCCAACCACTCCGTGCGCGCCACCGACGACTTCATGCGCGCCGTGGAGCTGGACCGCGACTGGAGCACGGTCGAGGTGATCTCCGGCAAGACCAGCCAGACCTACCGCGCCCGCGACCTGATGCAGAAGATCGCCGAGGCGGCGTGGGTCTGCGGCGACCCGGGCATGCAGTTCGACACCACCGCGAACCGCTGGCACACCTGCTCCAACACCGACCGCATTAACGCCAGCAACCCGTGCTCGGAGTTCTTCTTCCTGGACGACACGGCGTGCAACCTGGCGTCGCTGAACCTGATGCGGTTCCGCAAGCCCAGCCGCGAGTTCGACATCGAGTCGTTCAAGGCGGCGGTGCGGGTGACGGTCACGGCCATGGAGATCATGGTCGGGAACGCGTCGTACCCGACCGACAAGATCACGATCAACTCGTTCGACTACCGCCCGCTGGGCCTCGGCTACGCCAACCTCGGCGCGGTGCTGATGGCGCGCGGCCTGCCCTACGACTCGGACGAGGGCCGGGCCTACGCCGCCGCGATCACCGCGATCCTCTCCGGCGAGGGCTACCGCCAGTCCGCGCTCATCGCCGGGCGGGTCGGGCCGTTCGCGGGCTACGAGAAGAACCGCCAGCCGATGCTGCGGGTGATGCAGATGCACCGCGACCACGTCGAGGCGATCCAGCGCGATTACGTGCCGGAAGACATGGTCGCCTCCGCCCGACAGGTCTGGGACCAGGCCATCGAGGCGGGGACGACGAACGGCTACCGCAACTCGCAGATCAGCGTCCTCGCGCCCACCGGCACCATCGGCTTCCTGATGGACTGCGACACCACCGGCGTCGAGCCGGACATCGCGATCGTCAAGTTCAAGAGCCTGGTGGGCGGCGGCATGTTCAAGATCGTGAACCAGACCGTGCCCGAGGCGCTGGAGCGGCTGGGCTACTCCGCCAGCGAGCGCAAGGCGATCCTGGACTACATCGAGGAGAACGACACGATCGAGGGCGCGCCGGGCCTTTCCGAGGAGCACCTGCCCGTCTTCGACTGCGCGTTCCGCCCGATGAAGGGGCAGCGCTCCATCCAGTACATGGGGCACATCAAGATGATGTCCGCCGTGCAGCCGTTCATCTCGGGGGCGATCTCGAAGACCGTGAACATGCCGCACGACGCGACCCCGGACGACATCGCCGAGGCGTACCTGCAGGCGTGGAAGGCGGGGGTCAAGGCGCTCGCCATCTACCGCGACGGCTCCAAGAAGACCCAGCCGCTCAGCACGGGCAAGGCGGCGGACCCGGAAGCGAAGGCGGTCGCCGCCGACACGGCTCCGGTCGAGGTGCGGCCCTTCCGCCACAAGCTGCCCGACGAGCGGGCGTCGATCACGCACAAGTTCAGCGTCGGCGGCCATGAGGGGTACATCACCATCGGCCTGTACCCGGACGGCCAGCCCGGCGAGATCTTCGTGACGATGAGCAAGGAGGGGTCGGTCGTCTCGGGCCTGATGGACTCGTTCGCGACCGCGATCTCGCTCGCGCTCCAGTACGGCGTGCCGCTGCGCACCCTGGTCGAGAAGTTCATGCACACCCGGTTCGAGCCGAGCGGCTTCACGGGCAACCCGGACATCCCGATGGCGAAGTCCATCATGGACTACCTGTTCCGGTACCTCGCCCTGAAGTTCCTCGACCGCGACGACCGGGGCAACGTCGGCCTGATCGCCGACCAGCAGGACGCGCTCGACACCGGCGAGGACCTGCCCGCCGTCACGGCGGCCCTGCCGAAGTCGGCCCCCGCTCCCACCCCGGTGGCAGCAGTCGCGACCGCGGAAAAGGGTTCGCCCGGCCAGGCGGGTCCGGCGGGCGCGCCCGCCCCGGCGACGGGGGGACGCGCGCAGGCGGCGGAGCGCCAGGTCTTCGTGACCCAGGCCGACGCCCCGCCGTGCCCCGAGTGCGGCTCGATCACCACCCGCAACGGCGCGTGCTACCGCTGCGCCAACTGCGGGACCTCTATCGGCTGCTCGTAGGACGAGCCGGGCCAGCCGATACCGGGAGCCGGGGGCAGTCGCCCCCGGCTCCTTCATTTTGGGCGCGCACGAGTTCGGCGACGTCGGTGACGGATTCCAGCCGCTCCCAGCCGGAGTGGGAACCACGCAGGCAGAGGGTCAGGAGCAGATCCGCATGCGACGGGGCGGGGAGCGTCGCGCCCGCGACGTTTATCTCTCTGCGGCGGCCCCAAAAGTCTTCCCCGAGTGGCGACAGCGCGACCGTGACCCGGCCGTCCTCCCCCTGGTAGACGCGGCCGGGTTCGCCGTCCGTCGCCGTTGCTGCCGTGGCAGGGGAGCCGTAGCCCGCCGCGCGGAGCAGTTCGTCAGCTTTCGGCAGGGCGTGCGGGAACACTCCCACGGATAGTTCGCCCGCTTCGCGGAGCGCCACGTTCCCGTAGGCGGCAGCGGCGAGGACCGGCCCGCCGAGCGGGAGGGCCGGGATGCGGGACTCTTCGAAGGCTTTCGACAGGCGCATCAACTCGCCCGTCAGGAACAGGCCCCGCGCGGCGTTCGCGTGGAAATGGTCATCGAGCGCGGCGCGGAGGGCTGTGGGAATGTCCCCCGGGCACGCAGCGTTCAGGCTCCAGAACAGGAGCGGCATCGTCCGGTGGTAGTGTGCCAGCCGGAGGAGGCGGGCCGGGTCGAGGCCGGGACCCGCGAGCAGCGTACGGATGCGGGCTACTGCTGTCGCGTCGATCGACGTTCGGGCGCAGCAGAGGAGCAACTCCCCCTCGGGATGCAGGGATAGCGCGACCTGGGCCGACGGCGTCTCATCGCCGGGGGCGGACCTCTCCCGGGGGCGGGCGTCATAAAAAGCTCGGGCCTCGCCGATCTGCGAAAGGATCTCTCCGAGCGCCGTTGCGCGCGGCGCGCTCACGCGTGCGGGCGAGTCCCATACCGCCTCCGCCCGGTCTTCCGCCGTGAAGTGCCGCTTGTCCCAGGTCTCGTCGCCGTAGCAGTAGTGGAGGATCACAGCATTGCCGAGGGCGGCGTCCGGGGCCGTGTTGGACGTTACGAGGCGTGTGGTCGTGACCGGCAGGCCGAGCCGGGCGGCGGCGAGGCCGAAGGCGTACATGACGTCTACCCAGCCCGGCGGATCGAACGCGTCGACGCACTCCAGCCACTCCGCCGCCAGCGCGCGGGCGACCTCGCCGCAGGGCACCACGTACGGCGACCCGCAGCCCAGCAGCTCGTCGCCCCGGGCGCTCATCCGCTCGGGCGTGAGGCCGAGGCGCGCCGCCACCGCGCGGACCGCCCCCCGGTCGTAGTCGATGTACGAGTAGAATTCGCCGGAAAGGGATTCCGGAAAGCGCGGGGAGCCGCGGCGGCGGCGGCGCACGAAGAGCATGTCCGGGTCGCAGAGCACGAAGAAGGACGGTTCTTCGCTTTCGGGCGCGGGCAGCCGGGCGGCGTGCAGGAGGGTGCCGGGCAGGTTCCGGCAGGGGTAGTCGTGGCCGCGCCGGGTCAGGCGGTAGGCGGGCGCGCGCTCGACCGTGCCGCCCGCCGCGATGATGTCCGCGAAGTCCGGGTGCAGCGACTCGCGTCGCGCGCCGCCCGCGTCGTGGACCACGATCAGGGGGGCGTGGCCCAGTCGGCGGACGCAGGAAAAGTGCAGCAGCTTCGCCTGCCAGGCGATGTAGGCGTTATTCTCCGCGGATACGAGGACGCGGTGCCGTGGCTGCGGCGGCTTCATATGGACGGCTCCCGGGGCGTTCCCGGCGCGGCGGGCGCGAACTCGCGCAGCCGCAGCTTCGTCTGATGCTCCGCCGCGGCCTCCCCTGCCGCGGGCAGGACCCCTTGAAAGTAGTGCTTCTGCCAGCCCTGCCTCTGCGCCTCCGAGCCCGCCTGGAGGAGCTGGTCGTTGAACGTGGCGCGTTCGTCGGCCCACTGCTCATAGCCGCGGCGGATCTCGGGCGCGCTTTCGATTGCCCGGACCTCCGGCCGGATCGCCTCCAGTTCCCCCCGACGCTGCGGCGTCAGCATGGCGATCGGCTCGCCGACGTCGAAGGTGACGCGGTGTACGGGGCGGGTCAGCTTCCAGTTGACCGTGAAGGTCGCCAGGGACCAGTCCGTTTCCACCACCCCTTCGAGCGGGCAGACGCCGTCTTTGGGCCAGTTGGCGGGTCCGCGCACGAGGAGGTTGTACCCGGGCGGGGTCCGGAAAAGGTACGGCACGTTCCAGGTCAGGATGCCGTAGCCGAAGTGACTGATGGCCGGGCAGGGGGGGGCTCCGTCTAGCATCTCGACCCGCAGACCGTCCAGGTCGTCCGCGCCGGTCCAGGTAACGCGCACGCGGTGACCGCTCAGCAGGAACCAGCCGGACTGATTCGCGATCCGCAGCGGCAGGCACCGGTTCGCGAAATGCCGGTCGGTCGCGCTCATCCAGGCCCGGTCCGCCGACGCCGCTACCAGCGGCATATTCAGACAGGGGTTGACGCAGTAGGCGATGAGGGCGAGTCCGGGGTCGCCGCCTGCATCCGGGAGTTCGTCCGCTGCGCTGCTCATGCCGACATTCCCTTCTCGCATCCGGGAGAGACGCCCGCCCCGGGCGGAATCCGGGGCGGGCGGGGCGCATGGCCGGGTTGTGCGTGTGCGTCGTTGTCAGGAGAACACGGTCACCCTGTGTTTGATGGTGTCCGCTTCCACCTTTAGCGGGCCGACCGGCGTGTTGTCACACATGCACTGGACGGTAATGGTAAGCATGAGGGTGAAGTGTCCCTCTTCCGTCGCGCGCACGGTGACCGTTTCCTCGTTCGCGCCCGCGATGATCGTCGCGATGTTCTTCTTGTTCTTGTCGGGGACGATCGCCCATTGCCACGTGATGTTGGGCCGGCACGGGTTCAGCGGCAGCGTGGTGCAGTTCCCGTCGCAGCGGTCCTGGAGCAGGTAGTTCGGAGCCCAGCGCGAGTCCTGGAAGTCCAGCCGCGTGATCACGTGCCTCTTTCCCACCTGCACGGTCTTCGTCACGGAGTTCAGGCTGACCAGTCGTATCCCCTCCTTCTTGAGGATGTCGTTCGGCC
>DATLHN010000492.1:0-8380 GCA_035539875.1 Armatimonadaceae bacterium | reverse complement strand
CTCCTGGTGACCGGCCACGGCGCGGAGCGCCGCGTGAAGGTCTTCCTCTCGGAGTCGCGCCGCCCGGCGTTCGCCTCCGGCGGCCGCAACTGACACCGCCGCCTTCGCGGCGCGGGCGGGCGGGCGTGATAGAGTAACTCTGAGGCCGCCGCCTTCGCTGCGAAGGCGGCGGCCTCTAAATCCTTATCCTTCCTACGGAGTCCCCCGCGATGCGCCAACGCCGGATACCCGCGCTGGTCGGAACGCTCGCCCTCGCTCTGCTGCTCCTGCCCGCGACGAGCGCCCGCGCCGATTTTTCCTTCGTCCACATCACCGACACCCACGTCACCGCGACCGACGCCGCGAACAGCAACGCCGCGAAGGACATGGCGATGTATCGCGAGATCAGCGCCCTGAACCCGAAGCCCGCGTTCGTCATGAACACCGGCGACGTCTGCGAGGTCGGCACCGACGAAGAGTACGCGATCTACCGCAAGACCCTGACCGCGCTCGACCCGGCCGTCCGCGCCTACGCGGCCCCGGGCAACCACGACGTCCGGTGGAACCCGCGCGGCAAGGAGGGGTACGTCAAGGGCGCGAACCAGCCGCTCTACCAGTCCTGGGACCGGGAAAACGTCCACTTCGTCCTGCTCGACTCCACGGTGCTGCTCCAGCACTGGGGCCACTTCGACCAGTCGCAGCTCGACTGGCTGGCGGCGGACCTGAAGAAGAACGGGCGGGAGCGCCCGGTCGTCATCGGCTTCCACCACTTCTTCGGGCGCGGCGGCTCCGAGCACATCGACAACTCCCGCGCGCTTCTCGACGTCATCGCCCCGTACAACGTCCGGCTGTTCGTAATCGGGCACGGCCACTCGGACGTCGAGTGGTCCATCGGCGGCGTCCCCGCGATCATGTCGCGCGGTCTGTACCAGGGGTCGTACCACCTGATCGAGGTCAACAAGGACCGGATGCGCGTCCTGCGCCGCTCCGAGAAGAGCCCGACGCCGACGCAGGAGGTCATGACGATCCCGCTGGCGCGTGGGGGCGCGGCGTCGGGCACGCGGGAGACCGAGGTGCGGACGCAGATTCGGGTGAGCGGCGGCTCCGGCACGGTCGCGGTCACCGGCGGCAGCGTCACGCCGGGCAGCAAGGGCGCGCTGCTGCTTGCGGGCAAGGAGACGCCGCTGACGCCGGGCGTCGGCGGCGACGGCCTTTCCGGCACGTTCGCGGCGGACGCGCTCATCCCGGGCACCTACCGGGGGACGGTGACGGTCACGCCCGGCGGCGCGGGCGCAGACCCCATCTCCGTGCCCGTGACGCTCGAAATCCCGCCCGCGAAGGGGCCGCGCCCCGCGTGGACGGCGCGGGTGAAGGGGGCGGTCCAGACCAAGATCGTGCGCTCCGGCGGCCTGCTCTACGTGCCGACCATGGACGGCTACCTGCACGCGCTCGACCCCGCGACCGGGCGGGAGCGCTGGCAGTTCCGCACGGGCGGCCCGATCTTCTCGGTGCCGCTGGTGGCCGACGGCGACGTCTACGTCGGTTCGGCGGACCACTTCGTCTACTGCCTCGACGCGGCGCGCGGGACCCTGAAGTGGAAGTCGGAGACCGGCGGGGGCGTTCTCGCCGGGGCCGCGAAGGCGAAGGGGGTCGTATGCGCCGCCGCCACCGACCTGAAGGTCTACGGCCTGGACGCCGCCACGGGCAAGGTCCGCTGGACCGCGCCGGTCGAGAGCCTCTACCAGAGCCAGGCGGCCACCGACGGCGAGCGGTTCTTCCTCGGCGGCTGGGACCAGATGTTCCGCTCTCTCGACGCCGCGACGGGCAAAGAGCTGTGGAAGAACAAGTTCGGGCGCTCGTTCTACTACTCCCCCGCCATCGGGTCGCCGACGGTCGGCAACGGGACGGCGTTCGTCACCAGCAACGACGGCGTCCTGCACGCCGTGGAGATCGCGACGGGCAAGGTGCTCTGGGAGACGGAGAGCCTGAAACTCGGCTACTCCGGGCCGCTGTTCCACCAGGGTAAGATCTTCAACGCCTCGCTGACAGACAACGGGCTGGTCTACCGCTTCGACGCCCTCACCGGCAAGCCGGAGTGGCAGACGCCGACGGGGTCGGTCATCTACGACTCCTCCTGCGTCCGCTCCGGCGACCGGGTCTTCGTCGGCTCCGTGGACGGCACGTTCTCGGCGCTGAACGCGACGGACGGCACGCTGGCCTGGCAGTACCGCCTCGACGCGGGCCACGTCCTCTGCTCGCCCGCCGCGGACGCCGACCGCGTCTACATCGGCGGCATGAACGGCACGGTCTACGCCTTCCCGGCGAAGTAGACCGGACGCAGAAAAAGGCCGGGGGCGCGATGCCCCCGGCCTTTTTTGCATATGGCGAGCGCCTCGCGGCGCTTAGTGTACGAGTTCGCTTTCGCGGTAATGGCGCGTCTGGCGCCACCGGCAGTGGCTACATCCGAAACGCACGACCACTTCATCGTCGCTTACTCGCTCGCGCACTTCTTCGCGCGCGATCTCTCCGCAGTGCGCACAGCGTACCGCACGCGGAACCCACATAGTCGAAGCCAGGTGGTGATCGTGATGATCGGTCCCCGGCTTCTGGGTCGCCATTGCCCCCATGATCCTAACCTCCTGAGTTTTACGCACCCCGGGCGGGACCGCCCGAAGATGCCTTTGTCGCATAGCGACACTACGAGCGCCGACGCTGGCCTCATCGATACGCGACGGATTCAGTATGCCGCCGGGCACTTCGCGAGGACCTGCCATAGGTCCTCGCTCGCCCCGCGGCGGCTTCCGTCTCTCTCGACTCGTCACCAGTTCGCGGTGTCGATGCCGTATCCATTGTATGCTACCATACTGGCCTACAGGTTAACGCACGGTTAAGTTCCGGCGGGGGAGGGAATCCCCGCGTCCTGACTCGGCACCGGGTACAACGAAACCATGCCCTCCCAACCCTCCCCGGACGCGTTTCGCCGCGCGGACGAATCTCCCGACTACGCGTTCTATGCGTTCCCGCGCTTCGTCAGGCACATCGACGAGGCCGCCATCGCGGCGGTCACGGACCTGTACCGCGCCCTGTTCCCGAGCGACGGCTCGGGGCGCATCCTGGACCTCATGAGCAGTTGGGTCAGCCACCTGCCTCCCGAGGTGACCTACGCGCGCGTCGCGGGACTGGGCATGAACGCCGAGGAGCTGGCCGCCAACCCCCGCCTGACCGAGTGGCGCGTGCAGGACCTGAACGAGACGCCCGTCCTTCCCTACGAGAACGCATCGTTCGACGGCTGCGCTATCTGCGTCTCCGTCCAGTACCTGACGCGCCCGGTCGCCGTACTGCGGGAGGTAGCGCGCGTCCTCGCCCCGGGCGCCGCGGTCGCTGTCACCTTCTCGAACCGTTGCTTCCCCACGAAGGCGGTCGCCGCGTGGCTCGAGCGGGACGACGCCGGGCACCTGCGCCTCGTCTCCGAATACCTAGAAGCCGCGGGCGGCTACGTACGCACCGAAACTGGCGACCTTATCCGGCCAGGCAGCGGCGACCCTCTCTACGCTGTGATCGGCTGGCGGCCCGGGTAATAACGCGGGCGCAAAAAAGCGGCGGCGGGGGCGATGGATGATCGCCCCCGCCGCCTCGATAAGCAGGATGTGTGCCCGCCGTACGCCTCAGCCCTTCTTGAACTCGGCCAGGCGCGCGGCCAGTTCCTTCTCCATCGGCGTCCCCTTGGCGAGCGCGACCGCCTTCTCCTGGGTGGCGATGGCGTTCTTCTTGTCGCCGGTCGCCCAGTAGGCGGTGGCGAGCGTGTCCAGAACGGCCGCGTCCTTACCCTCGGTAACCTCGACCGCGCGCTTCGCCACCTTCAGGGCGAACTGCGCCGCCGCGGGGCTGGCCTTCGTCTGCGCCTCCGGGTCCACGATCCCCCAGGCCAGGCTGTTCAGGGCCATCGGGTTGTCCTTCGCCGTCGTGGTCAGGATCTGCTCGCCGTAGGCCAGCGCGCCCTTCTCGTCGCCCATCTGGCGCAGTGTGTCGAACTTCAGCCCGCCGAGCGGCCCGGCGAGGTCGGGCATCTCGGCCGTTGCCTGGTCGATCAGGGCGAGGACCTGCTTGTGGTCCCTGGCCCGGACCGCCGCGCTCAGTTTGCCGTTCAGCTCCGCCTGCTTCATCTCGACCGCCTTGGCCTTCTTGTGCTCGGCAGCGGCGGCGGTCAGATCCCACTTGCCCGCGACGACGTCGGCCAGCGGCTTGTCCATGCTCATCGGGTGGCCGATCCAGGCGATCTTGCCGTCCTTGACGATGAAGGCGGAGGGGATGCCGTTCTCCCCGGCGGCGGTCATCCAGGTCTGGGCCATGACCCCGTCGTTCCCCTTCTTGCCCTCGGGGACGACATCCATGCAGACGGCGTAGTCCATCTGCGCCCCCAACTGCTGGACGAAGGGCTTGACGAGGGCCTGGTCCTGTTCCCAGACGCTGACGCCGACGAACTGGACGTCCTTGTACTGCTTCTGGAGCTTGGTCAGGTGGGGGATGGAGACCTTGCACGGCCCGCACCACGTCGCCCAGAACTCCACCACGTACGTCTTGCCCGGTTCGAACGCCGTCACCGGCGTTCCCTTGACGAACTCCTTGACTTCGAGCTTCGGCGCGGGATCGCCCACGCTGAGAGACTGCGCCCAGGCGCTTACCGAACTCGCCGCGACGAGCACGGCCGCGGCCGCGACGCCCGCCAGGCGCTTCCACAACAGGTTTCGCATCGTGTTCCTCTCTTTCCCGCGCGCCGCCCTCGCGGCGCGTGTGGGAAGTGAGACACCGACAAAGATGCAGGGAGAGTTCCACGCCCCCGCTGCGTTCTCCTGCACCCGCCGAGAGAGGTTCACGCCGCGAAGCCGCCGCCGACGCGCTTCTGCAGCTCTTCCAGGCTGGTGACGCCGTCCGCGGCCTTGGCGAGGCCGTCGGAGATCATCGGGACCATGCCCGCTTCCAGCGCGGCGCGGCGCAGCGTCCGGGTGTCCGCGCCCCGCATGGTCAGCGACTGCATCTGGTCGTCGAAGACGAGGACCTCGTGGACGCCCACGCGCCCCCGGTAGCCGAGGCCGTCGCAGCGGGGGCAGCCCTTCGGTCGGTAGAGGGTCGGGACGTCGGGGGATTCTCCCCCGTCGGTCAGGGCGGCGAGTAGGGCGCGGGCGCGCCCGTCCGGTTCGTACGCCTCGCGGCAGTCCGGGCAGAGGCGGCGCACGAGGCGCTGCGCGGTGACGCCGACGATGGCGGACGAAATGAGGAACGGAGGCACGCCCATGTCCGCGAGGCGCGTAGGCGCGCCCGCGGCTTCGTTGCAGTGGAGGGTGGAGAGCACGAGGTGGCCGGTGAGCGCGGCGCGGAACGCCGTCTCCGCGGTTTCCGTATCGCGGATCTCGCCCACGAGCACCACGTCCGGGTCTTGGCGCAGGATGGCCCGGAGTTGGCGCGCGAACGTCAGCCCCGCCTTCTCGTTGACGTTGCTCTGGCTGATCCGGTCCAGCTCGTACTCGATCGGGTCCTCGCAGGTCATGATGTTGACCGCCGGCGACTTCAGCGCGTTCAGGGTCGCGTACAGGGTGGTCGTCTTCCCCGAGCCGGTCGGCCCGGTGACCAGGATGATGCCGTAGGGGCGGTGGATGAGCGCCTCCCAGAATCGCTGGTTGGCCCGGGAGAAGGCGAGTTGGTCCAGCGTCATCGAGGCGGAGGCGCGGTCGAGGACGCGCAGGACGACGCGCTCGCCGTACTGGTTGGGGAGGGTCGAGATGCGCAGGTCCACGCCGCGCCCGTCCACCTTCAGCGAGATGCGCCCGTCCTGGGGCAGGCGGCGCTCGGCGATGTCCAGCTCCGCCATCACCTTCAGCCGGGAGACGGCGGCGGCCAGGAACTGCCGCGGCAGCGTCCGCACGACGTGCAGCTCGCCGTCTATGCGGCAGCGAATCTCGAAGTCGTTGCGGTACGGCTCGACGTGGATGTCGGAGGCGCGCCGCCGGATCGCGTCGGTGAGGGTCGAGTTGATGAGCCGGATGACGGGCGCCTGGTCCACGGCGTCCGCGCCGTCCCCGGTCGTGTCGAAGTCCTGCGCGCTCATGTCCCGCAGGTCGCCCGCCGAGGAAGCGTCGCCGCCGCCCTCGGTCAGGTCGCGCATCAGGTCCCGCGCCAGGCTCGCGGCCGCCGAACCACGGTAGGCCCGCTCGATGGCGGCGGCCAGGGCGGTCTCGCTCGCCAGCAGTGGCTCGACGCGCCGCCCCGTCAGCGCGCGCACCTCGTCCAGGGCCTCGATGTTCCAGGGGTTGGTCAGGGCGAGGCAGACGGACTCGCCCCCGAACATGTCCTCCCGGACGGACAGGGGCAGGACGCCGTGCCTGCGGGCGACCTCCTCGGGCACCACGGCCAGGAGGCCCGGGTCGGGGCTCTCCTCCATCGCGGCGACGTAGGGAACGTCGTACTGGACGCTGCGCGCGCGGGCGACGTCCTCCTCGCTGGCCCAGCCGCTCTCGATCAGGATCGCCCCCAGGCGTTTCCCGCCCGCGACCTGCCGCTCCAGCGCCTGGTGCAGCCGCGACGGCGTGAGCACTCCCTGCGCGATCAGGATCTCGCCGAGCGGGGACGCCTCCTCAAGGTGCCCCTGCAGACGCGCCACCTGCGCGCCGCGCGCCTGCACGTCCTGCTGGAGCGAGAGGATGCGCTGCGCTACCTCCATCCTCGAGACGACCTCTCCCGCGTCGAGCGGACGAGTCAGGAAGTCGTCCGCGCCGGTCTTCAGGCCCGCCAGCCGGTCCTCGGCCCCGTCGCGCCCGCTGCCCGTCAGCAGGATCACGTAGCGGTAGGGAGCGCCCGGGGCCTGAGCCTCCCGGATGCGCCGCGTCAGCTCCAGCCCGTCGATGCCCCCCGCGCTCCAGTCCGAAAGGATCAGTCGGTACTCGTCGCCGCCCGGGTCCCCGGCCACGGCACTCCAGGCCCGCTCCCCGTCCCCGAACGTCGCGACCTCGTGCCCCATGCCCTCCAGGGTGCGCCGCAGCAGGCGCGCCGATGCCTCATCCCCCTCCGCCACCAGTATCTTCATTTTCTCCCCGTCTCTCCCCTGTCCTCTTCCTGCTCCGAACCGCCGTAAGGAACTCGCCCCAGACGCCGGTCGGCGTCCAGAGTCGGTGCAGGTCGCGCGCCGCCACCGCCTCGGGCACGTCTTCGCAGAGGACCCGGTACAGATACAGAAACGCTGACACGCGCCGGTTGGCGATGCAGTGGACGAACAGCTTCCGCCCGGCGTGTGCGCGCATCGCCGCGAAGAACGCGTCGGCGTCCTCCGGGCGCGGCGCGTCCCAATCCACCGGGATGTGTGCGTACTGCATGCCCCGCGCGGCGACAAGCTCCGCCTCATCCGCCAGCGCGCCCGACCCGTCCCGGTAGGGCGCGAGGTTGAGGACGACCTCGTAACCCGCGTCCGCCACCGCGTCGAACTGTTCGCGCGTCGGCTGCCCCGCCGTCCCGATCCGCTCGGAGAGGCGATAAAAGTCCCGAATATATTCCAGACGCATGACTTTAGCCCGCGACCTTCGCCAGAAACAGCAAGACCCGTGCCGCCCGGACGAGGAGGGCGACACGGGTCCGTACGGAGGCCGGGCGGGATTAATACCCGCCGCCGACCTTCGGGACGGTGACCCCGGTCCGGGGTACCCCGATTCCTCCGCCGCACTCCTCGTCCGTCGCGCCCTCGGCGATGCTCGCCAGGACGCGCTCGAACGCGGGCTTCAGCTTCGGCCAGTCGGACTCCTTGCACTCGCAGACGACCGAGGCGATCAGGTCGCCGCCGCCGATCGCCGCCATGTAGCCGTGCCGCTTCCCGCCGAGGCCCAGTTTGTTGCCGTCCGCGGTGAACTCCGACAGCCGCAGGTCCATCTCCAGACCGTTCTGGTCCTTCGTCGCCGCCAGGCTCGCCATCCGGCTTTCGAAGGGGACGCGCGCCACCGGCTTCGCCTGGTAGTTCTTGTATCGGCTTTTCAGCGCCTTATTGAGACTGCGGTGGATCGGCGCCGAGCGCGCCCCGACCATCGACTCGGGCACGATCTCGTCCCCGAAGAGGAGCTGCCCCCCGACCAGCCCGGCCACCGAGCTGAACGTCACCTCGACGTGCGCGTCGCCGCTCTGCATCCGGATGCCGTCCGCGCCGACGTGGTCCCGCTGTCCCTCCGGGGCGGCCTTGCCCATCGGCTTCTGCGCCCAGCCGTCGGGCGCCTCCAGCAGGAACGAGCCGTCCGCCGCGGCGAAGGTCGCGAACTTCGTCGGGACCGCCACCGGCCCGGCGGGGCGCAGGAATAGGAACGCGGCCACGGCGAGCACGATCGCCAGCGCGCCCAGCGCGGCCATGACGACCTTCGCCCCGCCGGGC
>DATLHN010000491.1:0-11186 GCA_035539875.1 Armatimonadaceae bacterium | reverse complement strand
GCGTGGCGGTGCTCTGCATCAGCAGCGACATGGAAGAGGTGCTCGGCCTGTGCGACCGCGTCGCGGTCATGCATGAGGGCGCGATCACCGGCGTCCTCTCTCACGACGAGATGAGCGAGGAGGCGGTCATGCGGCTCGCCGTCGGAGGAACGACCCCGTGAATTTAAAGGCAAAGGAACTCGGGCTGGCGGTACTGCTGGTCCTGCTCTGCGCCGTGGCGTCAGTGCTGCCGGAGTCGCGCTTCCTGAGCCCGACCAACCTCCAGAACACCGCCCGCCTGATCGGGATGTACGGCATCTTCAGCCTCGGGCTGGGGTTCGTCGTCATCACGGGCGGCATCGACCTCTCGGTCGGCTCGGTGCTCGCCCTGCTCGGCGTGCTGCTCTCGTTCGCGCTGGCGGATTGGCACCTCGCCGCCCCGGTGGCGCTGCTGCTCGTTATCGTCGTCGGCGGACTGCTCGGCCTCGGGCACGGGCTGCTCATCGCGAAGGTCCGCCTGCAGCCGTTCATCGTCACCCTCTGCGGGCTGCTCTTCTACCGCGGCATAGCCCGCTTCATCGCCAACGACGAGACGAAGGGCTTCAGCGGCGTCCCTGGCATCGAGCGGTTCCAGAGCCTCGCGAGCGGGAACGTCCTCGGGATCCCGACGCCGTTCCTGTTCCTGCTGGCGCTGGCGGCGATCCTCTGGGTGCTGCTGCACCGGTCGGTCTACGGGCGGCACCTGGTCGCGCTCGGGCGCAACGAGGAGGCGGCGCGCTACGCGGGCATACCCACGGACCGCCTGCTCATCAGCGTCTACGTCCTCTCGGGACTGCTGGCGGGGGTCGCCGCGATCTTCGTCGCGTTCTACACGGGGTCCATCTCCCCGTCGTCGCACGGCAACTTCTACGAGCTGTACGGCATCGCGGCGGCGGTGCTCGGCGGGTGCAGCCTGCGGGGCGGCGAGGGCTCGGTGATCGGTATCCTGATCGGCACCGCCCTGCTCCAGGTACTCCAGAACCTGGTCAACCTGCTCAGCATCCCGTCGTCGCTGAACTTCGCGGTCATGGGCGCGGTCATCCTGATCGGCGTCGCCGTCGACCAGCTCCTTTCCCGCCGCGCCGCGGCAGGCGGACGACGCCCCGCAGCGCCAGCCTGAGTTTCGGACGCGGCGAGTGAGGGCGGTGGTCGTGCATCATGCAGCGCAAGGCCAAAGGTAATCTGGGCGAGGCGGCGGCGCAGCGGTTTCTGGAGACCCGCTGCGGCTACCGCCTCGTCGATGCCAACGTGCGTTTCGGCGCGAAGTCGGGCCTGATCGGGGAGCTGGACATCGTCGCCTGGGACGGCCCGACGCTCTGCTTCGTGGAGGTGAAGACGCGCTACGGCAGGCCGCGCCGCGCCGGGGAGACGCCCGCCGAATGGGTCACCCTCGCCAAGCAGCGGCAGATCGCGCGCCTCGCACTGGCCTACGCCGCCCGGAACGGTCTCCTGGAAGGTCGCGCCGGGGAGGAAGAGATCCCCCTGCGCTTCGACGTGGCCGCCGTCTACCTGCCGGCGGACGCGGACGAAGGTTCCCTCTGCTCCGTGGACCTGACCCGCGGCGCGTTCTCAGTACCCGACGACGCCTTCGGGGGCCTCTGACCAGGCGGCAGCGGCGGGGGGCGGGACGACTTCAACGGAGGCGACAGCGGAGGCATTCGTTTGCGTCGGCTCCGGACAGCGCGAAAGCAGCGCGAACAGCGCGAAGCAGACCCCGCCCGTGAGGGCCGCCAGCGCGGCGACTGCGGATAAAAACCTCACCAGCCCGGACGCCGCGGCGCGCAGATCGCCGCCCCGCCCCCATTCGGGTCGGAGGCGTGCGGTGTTCATCACTCCGCCCGTACCTCCCGCCTTGCCGACCATCGGGACCGTCTCCGCTGCGGAATTCGCCATGGCTGCCGCCCCGCCTTTCGTCGCGCCCGCGTCCGTCATTGCAACCGTGTGTATGCGGATTATCGGGCTTTAGCGGGCACGCTTGACCCCGTATTTAGGAGAACGAGGTGCAGGAGCCGGTTTGACAGGACCTACTCCGCCTTGCTACAATCGTTCGGCATCTGCGATTTCCGGCGGCGGCCACCGAGCCGGGTGCCAGCAGGGGCACCCGCGCGAGCGAGCGGGCCGCCGTCTTTTCCCATCACCCTCAAACATTCAACGCAAGGAGACAGTTGTGGCAGTTCATAACGTGACGCTCATTCGGGGCGACGGCACCGGCCCCGAGCTGGTCGAGGCGACCCGGCGGGTTCTGGAGGCGGCGGTGGCCACCTCGGGCTCGTCGTTCAACTGGGACGTCGTCGAGGCGGGCGTCGACATCATGGAGACGGCGGGCACGCCGCTCCCGGAAAACGTCCTGGATTCCATCCGCAAGAACAAGGTCGCTCTCAAGGGCCCCATCACCACGCCCATCGGCACCGGCTTCCGCTCGGTGAACGTGGCGCTGCGCAAGGAGCTGGACCTCTACGCCTGCATCCGCCCCTGCAAGAGCTACAAGGGGGTGCGCTCGCGCTACGAGAACATCGACATCGTTATCGTCCGCGAGAACACCGAGGACCTGTACGCGGGCGTCGAGTACGACCTGGGGAGCCCGGAAGCCGATCAGATCATTGCGATGGCGGGTGGAAAGATCAAGCCCGGCTCCGCGATCTCGATCAAGCCGTTCTCGGTCGAGGGTATTCGCCGCATCGTGAAGGCCGCCTTCGACTACGCCATCGAGAACGACCGTAAGAAGGTCACGGCGGTCTGCAAGGCCAACATCATGAAGTACACGGACGGCCTGTTCTACCGGGTCGCCCGCGAGGTCGCCGCCGCCTACGGCGCGACTTTCGGCCCCGGCACCCCCGCCGCCGAGAAGCCCGACCCGACGCTCGGCGAATATGCGGGCAAGGCAGCGGGCATCGAGTACGACGAGTGGCTGGTGGACGCGATGTGCATGCAGCTCGTCCAGAAGCCGGAGAACTACGACGTCCTCGTGATGCCGAACCTTTACGGCGACATCCTCTCCGACCTGGGCGCGGGCCTGGTCGGCGGTCTGGGCGTCGCCCCCGGGGCGAACATCGGCGAGGACACTGCCCTGTTCGAGGCCACGCACGGCTCCGCGCCCAAGTACAAGGGCCAGAACAAGGTCAACCCGACCGCGCTGATCCTCTCGGGCCTGCTGATGCTCAAGTACCTGAAGGAGACGGACGCCGCCGCGAAGCTGGAGAAGGCCGTGTCGGACGTCATCGCCGAGGGCAAGGACGTCACGTACGACATGAAGCCCGACCGCAACGACCCGACCGCCGTCGGCACCGCCGAGATGGCCGACGCCATCATCGCCAAGATCAACGCCGCGTAGCACTCGACAGCGAAGGCCCCCGCCACAGTGGCGGAGGCCTTCGCACTATTTCGAGTCCTTAGCGAAAACGACGGTCGCCGCACCTCGACGACAAGACGGCCCGTACCAAAAGACGAACGCCCCCGCGCCGGGTTCGGCGCGGGGGCGTTTCGTTGCTGCGGGTGGATCTCAGACCGCGGCGAGCTCGCGGCCCTTTTCCACGACCTCGTCGATGTTGCCGACCATGTAGAAGGCCTGCTCGGGGAGGTCGTCGTGCTTGCCCTCGAGCACCTCGGCGAAGGAGCGGACCGTCTCCGCGAGCGGGACGTACTTGCCCGGGGTGCCGGTGAACGCCTCGCCGACGAAGAACGGCTGCGAGAGGAAGCGCTGGATCTTGCGGGCGCGCGAGACGGTCAGCTTGTCCTCGTCGGAAAGCTCGTCGATCCCGAGGATCGCGATGATGTCCTGGAGCTCGCGGTAGCGCTGCAGGATCGCCTGGACCCCGCGGGCCACGCGGTAGTGCTCCGCGCCCACAACCGCCGGGTCGAGGATGCGGCTCGTGGAGCCGAGCGGGTCGACCGCCGGGAAGATCGCCTGCGCCGCCAGGCCGCGGTCCAGAACCGTGGTCGCGTCCAGGTGGGAGAACGTGGTCGCCGGGGCCGGGTCGGTCAGGTCGTCCGCGGGAACGTAGATCGCCTGGACGGAGGTGACCGATCCCTTGCGGGTGGAGGTGATGCGCTCCTGGAGGCGTCCCATCTCCTCGGCAAGCGTCGGCTGGTAGCCTACCGCGGAGGGCATACGCCCGAGAAGCGCGGAGACTTCCGAACCGGCCTGCGTGAAGCGGAAGATGTTGTCGATGAAGAGGAGCACGTCGCGGCCCTCCTCCTCGCGGAAGTACTCCGCCATCGTCAGGCCGGAGAGGGCGACGCGCAGGCGGGCTCCGGGCGGCTCGTTCATCTGGCCGAAGACCATCGCGGTCTTGTCGATGACGTGGCGGACGTTACCCTGAGCGTCCTTGAACTCGGACTCGTTCATTTCGAGCCAGAGGTCGTTGCCCTCGCGCGTGCGCTCGCCGACGCCGGCGAACACGGACACGCCGTCGTGCTGGACGGCGATGTTGCGGATCAGTTCCTGCATCGTGACGGTCTTGCCGACGCCGGCGCCGCCGAAGAGGCCGATCTTGCCCCCCTTCAGGTAGGGGCAGAGAAGGTCGATGACCTTGATGCCGGTTTCCAGGACTTCCAGCTTGGTGGCCAGGTCCTCGAACTCGGGGGCCGGGCGGTGGATCGGGTACGTCATCTCGGTGTTCACCGCGCCGCGCTCGTCGATCGGGCGGCCGAGCAGGTTGAACACGCGCCCGAGGGTCTCCGGCCCGACGGGCACCGTGATGGCCTGGCCCGTGTCGATCGCCTCGGTGCCGCGCACGAGGCCGTCGGTCGAGGACATGGCGATGCAGCGGACGACGTCGTTGCCCAGGTGCTGCGAGACTTCGACGATCAGATCGCCCTGCGCTCCCGCGTCCTTGCGCGGGATGCGGACGGCGTTGTAAATCTGGGGGAGTTGGCCGGGTTCGAATTCAACGTCCACCACCGGGCCCTGGACCTGGACGATCTTGCCTGTCGCCATGATTCCTGAAACGTTCCTTTCGGCGACGTACCGGGCCGATGGCTTCGCCACCGCGCCGCACGCGCACGTACGCCCTGCTTGAGAAGATTCGCGAACGAATTATACCGGGTGTCGCGGCTTTGCGCCGTCGCGAGTTCGCGCCGCCGTCACGCCCCCGACATTGTGAAAAGATGCACAGTTATTATAAGGAGTATACAGCCCGCCGACAGCCACTGTCAACGTGTCAGACGTCGAGAAGGCAGCGCTGCGCGTCCGTGAGGCGGGCGCGGGTTTCCGGGCGCAGGTGGCGCGCCTGGTCCAGTTGCTGCGTCTCCGAGCGGCGACAGAAGTAGGAGTGGAGCGCGCGGCGCGGGCGCTCCGTCCGGTTGCGGGTGCCCCCGTGCCAGGTGTGGCTGTTGAAGATCACCACCGTCCCCGCCGGGGCGAGCAGAAGGCGCTCTTCCGGGTGCGGCGCGCTCGGGTCCGCCATCTCGTCGCGCGGCATCGCGGCCCGTCGGTGCGAGCCGGGGACGACTCGCGTCGCCCCGTTGTCGGGCGTGAAGTCGTCCAGGAGCCAGATCGAGTTGCAGACCCGGTAGTCGCCCGGCCGCACCGCGGCGTGCCAGTCGGCGTGCAGCCCCTGGAGTCCCTGTCCCGGCAGGGCCGCGCGGGCGTTGAGCGACGAGAGTTTCAGGTCGCCGCCCAGCACGTGGGCGATGGCGGCGAGGACCCGCGGGTGGGAGAAGCACGGGGTGAATACCTCGCCCTTGTTCACCAGGTCCGCCAGCCGGTCCGTGCCGGCCTCCTGGTGCACCTCCCTGCCCGCCTCCTCCCCCTCCTCGGCCAGAAGCTGCGCCAGGCGGTCGTTCAGGGCGTCCACCTGCGCGGGCGTCAGGATGCCCGCCAGGGGCAGGTACCCGTCGCGGTCGAGCTGCTCCCTCTCCGCGCCGGTCAGCGTGTCCTCGCGCACGCCGAGCGCGAACAGGGCCTCGGGGGTCGTCATCGTCTCGCCTCCTGCCTGTCCTTAACTCTCGATCAGCTCACGGACGCCCCGGCGCGGTCGCCCGGGGCGAAGACAACCTCCGCCCCCCACCGCTCGTCCATCCAGTCCGGTTCCGGGGCGGTCCACCACTTTTCGATAACGACGACCGTACCGCGCGCGTCGGTGTGCAGGTAGATGCGGTCGGCGGTCTGGAGCATGATGTGGAAGCCGTGGCCGAGCGACCCCGCGGTCGTCCAGCCGCGCTCGAGAACGGCGCGGTGCATCCGCTCCACGGCGATGCCGGGGCCGCTGTCGCGTATCCAGACCTGGAGTATTCCCTGCTCCCTGTCGGCGCAGACGCGCGCCGTGCCGCCCCCCGCGTGCACGACCGCGTTCATGGTCGCCTCGCCCACCGCCATCTGGAGGTCGAAACGGCGCTCCTGGGGCAGGCGGCAGGTGCGGGCCATCTCGTCGACGCGCTGGCGCACGGTGTGAAGGGTGGGCACGGCGAGCGGCCAGGGGTCGGTATCGACCGCCTCCAGAGGCGCGGGGAGTTCGTCGGGCCGCCGACACAGGCGCAGGACGCCGTCCGTCACGGCGAAGAGGACGTCCTTCAGGAACGCCTGCTGCGCCTCCAGGAGTTCCGTCTGCCGGTGCGCCAGCAAGGTCGTCTCGGCAAGGAGGCGGGCGTTCTCCTCCTCGACGCGCTTCTGTTCGGTGATGTCGATGCGGGTGCCTATGTAGCCCGCGAAGACCGGGGGGCCGCCGCCGCCGGTCCCGTCGGCCGGGAGGTAGCGCGGCGTGCCGACGTCCAGTATCCAGCGGTAGTCGCCGTTCTGGCGGAGAAGGCGGTACTCCAGGTGGAAGGGCATGCGGTCCCGGCTGGACTGCCAGTAGGCGGCCAGACAGGGCTCGCGGTCCTCCGGGTGGATGCCCTCGGTCCAGCGGGTGCCGAGCCCCTCCTCCAGTGTCCGCCCCGTAAACTCCAGCCAGGAGCGGCTCAGCCACTCGCAGTTGCCCCGCGGGTCCGCCATCCAGAGCATGACCGGGGCCGCGCTGGCGAGCGCCTCGAAAAGCGCCTCGCTTTCGCGCCGCTTCTGATCGGATGCCACGCGCTCGGTGACGTCGAGCGCGACCACGAGGCGCGCGTCGCGCCCCCGGAAGCGCACGGGGCTTCCGTAGACCTCGACGGCGATTATCTCGCCGTCCTTGCGTCGGTGCCGCCACTCCTCGCGGCCTCCGGGACGGTCCAGCGGCAGGTTCCGGATGTGCGCGCGCAGGCGGGCGGCGTCCTGATCAGGGCGGATGTCTGCCAGGGTCCGCTCGAGAAACTCGCCGCGCGTGTAGCCGTAATGCCGGATCGCCGCCTCATTGACGTCGAGGAAGCGGAGGGTCTCCCGGTCGAAGACCCACATAGGCGTCGGGTGGCTGTCGAAGAGCGCGCGGTACGTCCCCTCCGATACGTCTACCGGAGCTAAGTGCGCGTCCCTGTTACTGGGGTGTTGCGTATCCTGATCGGAGTCGACTCCCATAGACGCAGCCATCCGCCTCCCGGACGTGCGATCCCCGCCCGCCCCGCCGTCGGGCGCGGACGGTCCACGGTCAGATGCCATGTTACCCGCAATTCCCTGGAATGTCTGCCTGTCATTAACCCCGACCTCTGTCGCGTCCATTGCCGCTTTCCTGCTCTGCGGCTTTATACCGTATCGCCCGCCGACTTCTCTATAGAATCTGTATCGTTTCGCTCGTCGCGGGCTTCTATCATGCCGTCCGGTCCGGTCCGCGGCCGGCCGTTTCTCTTTTAAGCTTGTACCAGAATTGACCACATTACAAGCACAGGTTATGTCCCGAATCAGGCTCTGGCGGCGTCGGAGGCATAACGGCGTTCGGAGCGGAGCGGGAATGCTCCGGGCCGACAGCAGGAGTCGCGGGCAGAACCCCGCCGCGCTCCGCCGGCCGCCGCGCTTTGTCGGACAACCACAGTGGGTTCGGAGCGTCAGCGCGCCCCCAGAGCGCGCAGATGCTCGGCGATCGCGGCGGCGGACTCCACGACGGCCGCGGCGACCTCTCTTTCCAGGGAACGCGTCATGCGGCTCGCGGGGGCGGAGACGCTGATGCCCGCGATCACCGCGCCTTCCGAAAGGAAAATGGGAGCGCCGATGCAGCAGGCCCCCTCCTCGTTTTCCCCCTGCTCTATGGCGAAGCCCTGCTCGCGCACCAGCGCCAGTTCCCTTCGCAGCGCCCCGACCGAGGTGATCGTATCGTGGGTACGCGCCATAAGGCGCTCGGGCAGGTACTCCGTGAGGCGTTCCGGCGGTACGTGTGCGAGCATAGCCTTGCCCACGGACGTGCAATACGCGGGGTCGCGGCTGCCGACCTTGGCCTGCATCCGCAGGCTGCGCCGGCTCTCGACCATCTCCACGTAGACGACCTCGGAGCCGTCCAACTCCGCCAGGTTGACCGTCTCGTTGAACCGGTCGCGCAGCGACTTCATCACCGGCACCGCGACCTCACAGACTGCCGGGCGTCCCGCCGCCGACTGTCCCAGAACCCACAACCGCACCCCGGCCCGGTAGCGGTCGCTCCTGGGGTCGTAAGAGACGAAGCCCGCGCGGCGCAGCGTCTGGAGGTAACGGAAAGTCGTCGTCTTGGGAAATCCCGTATGCTCGCAAATCATCGCCAGCGACAGGTCGCGCGCCTCTCCCGCCACGTACTCCAGCACCTGCAATGCCTTCGCCACCGGCTGGACGATGTACTGTTCGGGCATCTCGCCACCCCCACGATTCTGGTTACGCCAGTATTTCATCTGGCGGAACAAAGGTTCCTTTTTCCCGGGTGCGGCGTGTGCTAGAATGGCGCCACTACCTCACAAGTCCGCCGAATGGGCACACCGCATGGCGCTGGTATTCGTAGGCACGTACACGGAGACGCGGAAAGACGGCATTTACGTGTTCCGGCTGGACGGGGCGACGGGCGCCCTGACGCCTCTGGCGACCGCCGACGCGGGACCGAACCCGACGTACCTGGCCCTGCACCCGACGCTGCCGCTGCTCTACGCCGCCAACGAGGTGGCCGAGTTGGGGGGCAGGGTCGGCGGTTGCGTCACTTCCCTCGGCGTCGAAGACGGGGGGACGCGCCTCGCCCCACGCGGGCGGCAGCCGGTCGGTGGCGCCCACGCGTGCCACGTCTGCCTCCACCCCGCGCTCGGGCACCTGCTGGTCGCCCACTACGCCGGGCAGGGCGACGGAAGCGTCTGCGCCGTCGCCCTCGCGCCGGACGGAACGCCGTGCGCGGTGACCGCCTTCGCCCGGCACGCGCCCGGTAAGTCGCACGCCCACTGCGCCGTTCCGGACCCGACGGGCCGCTACGTCCTCGCAGCCGACGTCGCGCAAAACCGCATCTTCGCGTACCGCTTCGACGCCGCCCGGGGCAGCCTGACGCCGCACGCGCCCGCGTCGGTCCCGCTGCCCGGCCCTTCGGAAGACGCGCCGCGCGGCGCCGGGCCGCGCCACCTCGCGTTCGCGCCGGACGGGCGTTTCCTGTACTGCGTCAACGAATATGGTTCGTCGGTGACGGCGTTCGCGTGGGACCCGGCGGCCGGGGCGCTTGCGGAGGTCCACACGGTGTCCATCCTGCCAGAGGGGTTCGCGGGGAAGAACGCCGCGGCGGCCCTGCACTTTTCGCCGAACGGGCGGCACCTGTACGCCTCCAACCGGGGCCACGACAGTCTGGCGGTCCTGGCGGTCGACGCGGCGTCGGGGCGGCTGACCCCGCGGGGGCACGTCCCGACCGGCGGGGGTCACCCGCGCGACTTCGCCTTCAGCCCGGGGGGCGAGTTCGTCGTGGTCGCGAACCGCGACTCGGATACCCTGGTCGTCTTGCGCGCCGACCACCACACCGGCGACCTGCGGCCCACGGGTCACGGGGCGGTCGTGTCCCGGCCCGTCTGCGTCAAGACCGCGGACGACGACCGGGGCTGGGGGGGATAGCGCGGCGATGCAGTACGGAGAACTGGCGTGGCCCGCCGTACCGGCGCACGCGAAGAAGGTGGCGGTGATGCCCCTGGGCGCCCTGGAACAGCACGGGCATCACCTCCCGCTGCTGACCGACAGCCTGATCGGCGCGGAGGTGGCGCGCCGCGCCGAGGCCGACCTGGGCGACGAGGCGGTCTTCCTCCCGATGCTCTGGGCCGGCGCGTCGGACCACCACCGCGCCTTTCCGGGAACGATGAGCCTGAGCGCCGGGACGTACGCGCGCGTGCTCGGGGAACTCCTGGACAGCCTGATCGGGTCCGGGTTGCGGCGTATCCTCCTTCTGAACGCTCACGCGGGCAACGTCGCCCCGGCGCAGGTGGCCATGAGCGACAAGCAGATCGAGTACCGGCACCGGCACCCGGACCTCTACCTGACGTTCGTCAGCTGGTTCGACCTCCTGCCCGCGGAGGCGCTGTCCGAGTTCGAACCGCCGCTCTCGCAGGGCAAACTCAGCCACGCCTGCGAATGGGAGACGAGCGCGGTCCAGGTGATCCGGCCCGACCTGGTGGGTGACGAGCGCCCGGCGACGCGCCGCCGGTTCGACTCGCCGTTCTGGTGCCCCGATTACCGCCGCCACAGCCGGGTGAGCGTGGCGAGGACACTGGAGCAGAGCAGCGAAAGCGGGGCGCTTGGCTACCCGGAGCGGGCCGCGCCCGAGAAGGGCGAGGCGCTGCTGACGCTGGCCGCGCGCGAAGTGGCCGCCTTCGTCCGCGAACTGGCCACGTGGCCCGACACCCTGGGGCCGGAGACCCTAGAGACGCCGAAAGAAGACCCATCCCTATGAAGAACTATTCCACCTCACAAGCGCTGTATGAGCGCGCGCAGAAGGTTCTGGCGGGGGGCGTCTCGAGCGAGTTCCGCCGCTTCAGCCACCCGCACCCGCTCTTCTACGAGCGGGGGGCGGGCAGCCGCCTGTGGGACGCGGACGGCAACGAGTACCTGGACTTCACGCTCTCGCAGGGGCCGCTGATCCTGGGCCACTCGCACCCCCGCGTGCTGGAGTCGGTGCGCGCCGCCTCCGAGGCGGGGCAGCTCTTCGCCGGGCAGCACCTGGCGGAGCTGGAGCTGGCCGAGGCGCTGCAGCGGCTGGTCCCCTGCGCCGAGCGCCTGCGCTTCTCGCTCTCGGGCTCCGAGGCCGACCACGCCGCCCTGCGCCTCGCCCGCGCGGCCACCGGCCGCCCGAAGTTCGTCCGGTTCGAGGGCCACTACCACGGATGGCTCGACAACGCAGCCTTCG
>DATLHN010000490.1:0-20108 GCA_035539875.1 Armatimonadaceae bacterium | reverse complement strand
ACGGTGCCGCCGCCGCCCGCGGCGGCGGTATCTACGCCGAGGCCCGGCGCGGAGGGAGTCGTCTGCGCGCCGACTTCCATTACCGCTACGGCGGGCGCGGCGGTGACCTCGGGACGCTCACGGCGGCTTGCCGCCTCGGTCACCTCGACATCCCGGGAAAACGATAGATACAGGAAGCCCGCCGCGCCGACGAGGAGGACGGCCAGCACGGCGCAGAGCGCGAGGATCATCCGGGCTATGCCTTCGGCGCGCCCGGGCGGGAAGACTCGATCGAACCAGTCGATGGTTAATTCGGCCGTACGGCGGGCGACCTCCGCGTGGGGAAGTACCGCTGTCCGATCGGTGCCGGGGCGCGATGACCCGGCGGAAGCCGTCCTCTGCGGGCTGCCGCCGGGGACGACTCCCGAAAGTCGCGGCTCCGATGCGAGCACGGCGCGCTTCGCGGCTACGGCACGCTCCAGTTTCTGACGGTCCGCGGCGTTCGCGGGGGCTAGATCGACCGCCATGCTGAACCACTGCGCGGCGTCGTCCATCTTGCCCTGCGCTTCGTAGATGTCGCCCATCAGGGAGTGGGCGGTAGGGGATTCGGGCGCGCGCCGCAGCGCCTCCGTGCACACGGCGATCGCTTCATCCCACTGTCGGCGCATACGCAACAGGTTGGCGCGTGCCAGCAGGGGACCGACCGC
Source organism: Armatimonadaceae bacterium (assembly GCA_035539875.1). Classification (GTDB taxonomy): domain Bacteria; phylum Armatimonadota; class Armatimonadia; order Armatimonadales; family Armatimonadaceae; genus CALEKU01. The sequence continues at coordinate 19,422 of DATLHN010000490.1, read as the reverse complement.
GACCTCTTCCGACTCGCGGGTCGCGCGCCGCTCCTGGCCCAGATTCCTGGTTCGCTCTGTTTCAGGTCCGGAGTCGTTTCTCATGTCGGCCTCATTGCCGCCCCGTATGTCCGAAGCCCCCTGAACCGCGCGCCGTGTCGTCGAGCGTTTCGACCACCTGCCAGACCACGTGCGTTACCGGCGCGATCACCATCTGCGCGATCCGGTCGCCGCGCCGTACTGGAAACGGCTCGTCGCCCAGGTTGATTAATAATACGTGGATTTCGCCCCGGAAATCACTGTCGATTGTGCCGGGCGCGTTGACCATGCCGATACCGAACCTGCGCGCGAGTCCGGAACGGGGCCGGACCTGCGCCTCGTACCCGGGCGGAAGCGCGACCCGGATTCCGGTCGGTATCGCGGCGCGTCGCCCGGGCGCTAGGGTCACTTCGCCCGTGACCGCCGCGTAGAGGTCCATTCCCGCCGCGCCCTCGGTCTGGTAGGAGGGCAGGGGAAGGTCGGCGGCGTCGGCCGTCCGCTGGAGCGCGACTTGAAGGGGGTAGTGGTCCGCCATGAGCTCGAATAGAGACGCACCGTTAAAATCGGAATCGGGGGCGCGGCAACACGTCCGCGCCCCCGAAAGTATACCCCGAAACCTACCCGGCGACCCGGGACGCGAGGCTGCCGCCCTCGCCGGTGTCTTCCGGCTGGGTCGTCGGAAGGGTGAAGAAGAAGGTGGAGCCCTTGCCGACCTCGGACTCCACCCACAGCTTGCCGTGGTGGAACTCGACCAGGTTCTTGACCAGGAAGAGGCCGATACCCGTTCCGCCGATCTCGCGGGTGTCGCGGTTGTCCACGCGGTGGAACCGCTCGCCCATCTTGGTGAGGTGCTCCTTGGGGATACCCATTCCCTGGTCGCTGATGCCGAACTGCACCATCTCCGGCCCCATCATCCTGGCCGAAACCTTGACCTCGCCGCCTTTCGGCGAGTACTTCAGGGCGTTGCTCACCAGATTCGCCAGGATCTGCTCGATCTTGTCCTGGTCCGCCTCGATCGTCGCCGGAACTTCGGGGTCGATCTCGTAGGCGAGGGAATGGTTCTCGCGCTTGTAGGTGCTGGAGTCCTGAATTCGCATCGCCTTCTCGGTGACCTTGCGCAGGTCCACGTCGGCGACGTTAAGCTCAAGAACCTTCCCCGACTCGATGCGCGACACGTTCAGTAGGTCGTCGATGAGGCGGCGCAGGCGGTCGCACTCGGTGTCGATGATCGTGTAGAACTCGTGGCGCGTCTCGTTATCGTAGAAGCCCTCGGTGTCCTGAAGGAGGGTGGAGATGAAGCCCTTGATCGAGGTAAGCGGCGTGCGCAGCTCGTGGGAGACCGTGGACACGAACGCGGTCTTCATCTTGTCGACGTTCTTGATCTCGGTGATGTCGTTGAAGATGGCCGCGGTGCCGATGACCTCGCCGGTATCGGTGCGGACGCCCGCGGACTGGATCTGGAACGTGTGGACCTGCTCCGGGCTGTCCGGATCGGACAGGGTCAGCTCGTCGGCGACCTCCCCGTCGGTGCTGAGGGCGCGCTTCAGCAGGTCGATGACCTTCTCGTCCTTGATCACCTGGTCGAACGTCTTGCCGCCGTGGAGCTCGTCCTTCTTAAGGCCGAAGATCCGAAGGGCGGAGTTGTTCATCTGGGTGATGCGCCCCCCCTTGTTGACCATCAGAAGACCCATGGAAAGGCTCTGGATGGTCTCGATCGCTTCGTCGCGCTCCTTGACCACCTGGCGGTACGACTCGGCCATGTTGATGATGGCGGCCGTGTTCTTCGCCATGCGTTCCAGAAGCTGGACATCGTCCTCAATGAAGATGTTGCCGTAGCGCTTGTTGAAGACGTGCAGGACGCCGATCGTCTTGCGGTCGATCAGCTTCGCCGTCTCTTCGTCGCGGCGCTCGACGATCAGGGGCACACAGAGGCCGTTCTTCACCCCGATGCCTGCCAGACCCTCCGCCATGGCGCGCTCGTCGGTCTCCGCGTCGTAGAGAATGACCGGCTTGTTCTCGCGGAAGCACTCGCCCGAGAGCGTGCCGTCCACGCTCACGCGGAAGCCCTTGACCTGCTCGTCCTCGAAGCCGAGGGCAGGAGTCTCGGCAAAGAGTTCCCGGTTGTCGGCGTCGTAGATCATGAACATGCACTTGCTCGCCTGAAGGATCATGGCGACGCGCATGACCATGCGCTTGAGAGTCTCTTCCATTTCGGAGATCTCGGAGGCAGGCTGCTGGGTCTCGGACGCCTCCTTGACCTTCTGCTCCATCTCCTTGATGGCTCTCTCCAGGCGCGCAACGTGGTTGTTGCGGTCGGCGAGCTGGGCCTCTATGGCCCGGAGACGCTCACGAAGAGACTCGACGTTGCTGTCGTCGAACGACATCGCGCAGGGGGTTCCTTTCTCGAACAGCGCCGACACGAGCGCGGCACCGAATCCGCGGCTCCGACGCCAGACCGATCATGTGCGTATGGTTGCGAGGCAGAGCGCGATTGCTGTCACCTCGCAGCGTGCGACATCTCATACCAACGCACCGGGCCGACCTACCTGTCGTCGCCCGGTGCTTAGACCGAAATTATAGCATGGCGCGCAGGGTGCCCGCAACGAGGGCATCAGGGCGCGTCCTCTCTAACACTTCTCCCTGCTTCGTCCGCCCGCGACGAAGCGAAGCGCCGAAACGCGAAACCTGTGCGCGCCGTCGGCATCCGATATAGCACGGAGGCAAGAGCCCGCGTCCGCATCACCCGCCCGACGCGGCACCGCCGAGAGGATTATACCCACCGGATGACCCACGCCCTGCGTTCCCCCGCGGTCAGGCTTTTCGCCGCCGCGGCCGTGATCCTGTCGATGTCCGCCGCGACCGCGGCGCAGTCCGCGGACCCGCCGAAACCATCCGGGTCGACCGCGCCGCCTCCCGACATTTCCTCGACCTCGCCCGTACCGGCCACTTCCGGCCTGTACCCGGGTTCCACCGTCCGAGAGTTCCGCGGCAAGGACAATTTCGGTTTCGAGACGAACCTGGACTTCCGCTTCCGCGACTCCAGCCGCGAGGATAATGGCGTCTACCTCGCGGCGGGGCGACTCACGGCGGACTGGGTGCGTGCGAACCCGGCGAACCGGGATGAGCGCGGCGGCGTGCGGCTTCAACTGCTGCTCGAAACCGACAGCAAGGGCACGGTCATCGACAGCCTGCGCTTCTCGGAAGCGTACGCCTACTACACCTTCCTCTCCGGCGGCGTGTCGGCGCGCGCGCGTGTCGGACAGTTCGTGCTGCCCTTCGGCCTGATCGCGGTCTACGACACGCCGCTCCAGCCGATCCAGCCGCTCTACGAAACGGCGCTCGGGGTGCGCGTCGATACCGGGGTGATGCTGGAGGGGCGCTGGGGGCCGTATCTCTACGCGGGCTCGTTCACCATGGGGGGCGGGCCTAACCGCTCTGACTTCGACGGTAACAAAGTAGCCTCGTTCCGGCTGGCGCGCACCATCGACACTCGATACGGGCGGGTGGACGTGGGCGGGTCGTTGCTGACGGGCCGCCTTCCGGTCACCTCGTTCGAGACGGAACTTCCCCCTTCCGGCACTGCGGGCGCGCGCGAGTTCGTGGACAAGACCCGCTTCGCGGTCGACGGCCAGTACGCGCTCGGGCGCTGGCTGGGGCGGGGGGAGGTCATATTCGGCGCGGACGAAGCCGACGAGATATTCGGCTACTTCCTCGAGGCGAACTACCGGGCGACGCCGCGGCTAGGGGTGGTCGGGTACAGCAAGCGGTGGGACTTCCCGGTCAAGCCGCAGCGCACCACCAGCGTCGGCGTCGGGCTGAATTACCAGGTCTCGAAGTGGTTCATAGTCCGCTCCCTCTTCGAGTATCAGAGGGACGTTCCGCTGACGGAACAGGGCGACCCGTTTGTCGTGAAGCGGTTTACGCTCCAGACACAGGTACGTTTCTGAGGAGAAAATACCTAGAACCCTGTGGCTTTGCGGTTGTCTCTAATAGGGAGAGTTCGTAATAAGCAGGCTAGTCGTGGTTTAATAGGGGTACAGGCTGCGCTGCTTCGCTACGGCCTCTGGTTTATCGAAGATGCGCTTGTCGTAATCACAGCTTATTCCAGGCTATTCCGGGAGCCCTTACTCCCGCGTGATAACGCTTTGCAGGCGCCGCCCGTCCCCGGGCAGATGTTTATGCGACGGGGCGGGGGGCGTTTTTCCTGTGCGGGCTCGTTAGTCCGCTCGGGAAACAGCCGGAAACGGCTTGACCGAAAGGAGTGGGGAATCTAATGAGTACCAGCGCCATCGTGAGAGGCGGCACCCGCCGCGAAATCAACATACAGTGCCCGTCCTGCAACCACCAGTCCCAGGTGCCGCCGGCCGCGGTCATTCGCAACAACTTTTATTGCGCGGGGTGCGGCAAGAGCATCGACCTGTCGCAGGTCTTCCGCCAGCTGGCGGGCGGCGAAGGGCCGGGGCCGATCCAGAGGGGTGGAAGTGACAAGCGCGAGTCGCGCTACAAGTCCGCCCGCAAGGGTCGCCGGTAAACCGGGTCCGGGTAATGTGCCGTGCCGAAGGCCGCCGCTGGGGCGGCCTTCGGCGTTTTTTGTCGGGTTCGTCGGGGTAGCCCCGCCCGAGTCGGGTATTACGATGGTACAGGCCGGCGGCAGGCGGTCCGCACCACCGCCCGCTCGCGTGCCGGCATCGAACGAATTTGGAGGAGACGTAACCTATGGATGACTCGCGAAAGCGGTATTTGGCCGCCGGGATCGTCGTCGGCGCGGTCGTGGTCGGCGTTGCCGTGCTCGCCCGTAAGACCCCCCGGGACCGGTGGGCGGAGACACTGACCCGGGTCGCCAAGGACGCCGTCGGCGTGCTCAAGACCCGCTACGGTAACAGCGAGCCCATGCAGATCGCCGAGCGCGCGATCGCGCGGCTGGAGGAGAGCTTCGGCGCGTAGCGCGAAGCGCGACGGGGCCTGATCACACCCGTGTCCGTCGCGGGAGTTCGGCCGACCCGGTCGTGTTGACGGGTCGGTCGCCGGACCGTATAATCCGAACGACGGTGAGTTGACGGTTACCGCCCGCATCGGATCACACCTCATGGACTTTCTCGAACGGCTGAACCGACGGTTCGGTTCCTGGTACGAAGGGCTTTTCGGAGCCGGGGCAGCGGAGCGCGAATTGCGCCCGCGAGACATCCTGCGCCGTATTCTGGCGGCGATGGAAGACAACCGACGCGAGGGGCTGGACGGCGGGATATACGTCCCCAACGACTACACCCTCGTGCTCGCTTCGCAGAACGAGGAGGAGCGCGACTACCTGCGGGCCTTCCTCGGCGCAGAAGACCTGACGTCGGCCGTGCGGCGAGCGATGGAGCAGCACGGGTACCGCGCCAAGGGAGGGCTGCGCTTCACGATCGAGGAGGCTCCCGTCGATCCGGCCGCCGACGAGGCGCGCGTCCAGATCCGGTGCCGATTCGACGCGTCCATCCCGGACGCGGGTCCGGCTTCTGTTTCCGCGGTACCGTCGCCGCCGCAGGAGCGGCCGTCCGCCGCTGCCGGGCGCAGAACGGTCCCCGCGCCGCTTCCGAAGGTCGTCCCCGCTCCCGACCACCGGGAGGAGGATTCAGAGCCCGGGACCGTTCCCGCGTTTGCCCACGCGGTCCTCGCCACGCTCATCGTCCGGTCGGCGGACGGCCGGGTCCTGGAGGCGTTCCCCCTGACCGCGGCGGGCGTCCGCATCGGGCGCAGCCGTCAGGGCGGCAATGACATCGTTCTGTCGGACGACGTCATGGTCTCCAAGCGGCACGCCGTGATCCGGGCGGAGCATCAGCAGCAGGGGGCGTTCCGGCTCTTCGACGAAGGGTCCACGAACGGCACGTTCGTCAATTCCGAGCCGGTCCCGCCGCGCGACGGGCATGCCCTGGCCTATGGCGATGAAATCCGCCTCGGGGAAACGACCATAATTTTCAAGCCGGTGAACGCCGCGGCCGCGTCTGCTCCGCTGCCCGCGGCGTCGCACGCGCCCGCGGCGTCGCACGCGCCCGAGCACGCCGGCTTCCGACTCGTCTCGTCCGACGGCGGCGGCGACCGCATCCCGCTCGCTTCCTCGATGTCGCTCGGCCGGTCGCCGACCAGCGACATCGTCCTGGAAGGCGAGGGCGTCGCCAACACGCACGCGCGCCTCACCCAGAAGGACGGGGTCGTGTACGTCGAAGACCTTAACGCCCCGGCGGGGACTTTCGTCAACGGCGAGCGCATCCCCGCACGATTCCCGGTGGCTCTGTACGAAGGGGATGAGGTAGGCTTCGGAGGGCGCACGCTGAGCGTCCAGAGGACGACTCGGGGCCGGACCGCGCGGGGATGAACGCCGCCGCGAGCCTGGGAGCGCCCTACGTCATCGTCCTCCTGAGAGTGGCGTTCGCAGGCGCGCTCATTCTCTTCATCCTTTTCCTGCTTCACCTGCTCCGGCAGGACACGGACGCTTCCTGATGCCCGGAAGCCCGGTAAGATCCGAGAAAGTCAGCCGATATTCATGAGTCAGACCGGACCCGGCGCGATTACCTGCAAGATCGGTGCGCGAACGGACAAGGGGTTGCAGCGCACTTCCAACGAGGACGCCTTCGCGGTGCTGGACCTGCCGGGGGTGGACGCCGGATTTGTCGTCGCGGACGGTATGGGAGGGCTTCAGGCCGGGGAGGTGGCGAGCAACGAGGCCGTGCGGGTCATCGAGGCGACGCTCGCGGACAGTCTTTCCCGGGGGCTTGCCCCGCGCGACGCCCTTGCCGAGTCCCTGGAGCGCGCGAACACCGCGGTATATTCCCTGACGCAGGGACTCCAGCGCGAGCAGGCGGCGCTCGAAGAGCCGACTCAGAAGCCCGGCCGGACGCCGCCGGCGGCGGCGGGCCAGAACGCGGTGATGGGCACGACGGCGGTCATCGGCCTGGTGCGCGATGGCGTCCTCCACCTCGCCCACGCGGGCGACTCCCGCGCGTACCTCCTGCGGGGCGGCACGCTCCGGCCCCTCACCGAGGACCACTCGTTCGTCGCCGAGCGCGTTCGCGCCGGTGACATGACGACCGCCGAAGCGCGCACCTCCCGTTTCCGCAACATGATCACCCGTGCCGTGGGCATAGACGCCGCGATCGAGCCGGAATTCATGGAGCAAGTGCTGCACTCCGGCGACGTCGTTCTCGCCTGCTCGGACGGATTGACGACGATGCTGGAGGACGCCGAGATCGCGGACCTCCTGATGTCCATGCCGCGATCCGCACCGGACCGCGTTTGCGCGGCGCTGGTGGACATGGCGAACAAAAAGGGCGGGGCGGACAACATCACCGTCGCGGTCCTGAACGTCGAAGGACCCGGTGATCCGGGCGGCGGCGGGAGTGCCGCAATGCCGGTCTCGCGCCGCCCGCAGTCGCGCCCCGCGGCGGCGGCGACCTCTTCGGCCGGGGCGTCCGCCGGGTCCCGCCGCGTGATCGACATCGACGAGCGGCGGCGCGGTCCCGCCCTGCCGCTCGTCGCCCTCGCCGCGGTCGGTCTCGCGACGCTCGGCTTCGGGGCGGCGGTCGCCGGTTCGCGCCCGCTGCGCGAACGCATCGGGCAGGCGCTCGTCGGCCGGCCCGCCACCGCGCTCGCCCCGGAAGGCACCGTCAAGATCAAGCCGCTGCGCGACTACTCCAAACTGACCTACGCGAGCCCGGTGCCGTTCCCGCGCCGCGAGTTCATCACGCGCGGGGACCTCCTCGCGTACTCGCCCAACGCGGGGATCTTCACAGTCAAGGAGAGCACGGGAGACCTGATCTACCTGTCTCGCGGCGGCGACGCGCTTCTGAGCGTGGCGCAGCTCGAAGTGGCGCCTCCCGCGCCCGACCCGGTCCCCCCGTCGCGCGTCTTCATCGCGGCGGACCTCCAGGGGAACCTGTACATCTCCTACCCCTTGCGGAAGGTGGTCGAGAAGCGGTCGCCGGAGGGCGGCCTGCTGCAGAAGCTCTCCGGCTTTACGCGGCCGGAGGCGATCGCGGTGGACGAGCAGGGGAACATTTACGTCATCGACCGCAATATACTCAAGGTACTTCGCGCCAAAGATCGCCAGAAGCAGGCACCGGCACCCGCCGCAACCTCCCGCGCGACCCCGGTGTCGAAACCATCGAAGTAGCGCCACCACGGGAGCGGAGCAGCGGAAGTGCCGATCGGCTCGATTGGAAAATATGAACGCCTGGACGTGCTCGGACACGGCTCGTCCGGCGTCGTTTACCTGGCCTGGGACACCCTGCTGCGCCGCAACGTCGCCCTCAAGGAGATACGCGCCGACGGTCCCGAGATGGAACGGGTCCTGGAAGAGGCGCGGGTCCTCGACCGACTGAGACACCCCCACATCGTGCACGTGAACGGCGTGGACGTCGCCGACGGCGTGATCCTGATCGACATGGAACTCGTCCAGGGGCGTAACCTGTCGGACATCCTGCGCGAACGCGGGGGCGAGCCGCTTCCCCCGTCCGAGGCGGTTCGCATCGCGCTCTCCGTCCTCGACGCCCTCGGGTACGCCCACGAGCGGCGCATCATCCACCGCGACATCAAGCCGGCCAACATCCTGATCGCGAACGACGGGTCGGTGAAACTCACGGACTTCGGTCTTGCCGAGGCGCTCGGAAGCGGCTCCGTCGCCGGGGGTGGGGGCACGTATCCGTACATGGCCCCCGAGGACTTCGCCGAGGACGATGCGTCCGACTACCGGTCCGACCTGTGGGCGGTCGGGGTCGTGCTGTACGAGATGCTCACGGGCCGACGGCCGTTCCTGGTGCAGCGGCCCAAGGACCCTTTCTCCTGGAAGCGGGCCGTCGAAGGCGAAGACCCGCCGCGCCCGACGTCGCTCCGGCCCGGCCTGCCGATCGGCTTCGATGAGATCCTTTACCGGGCCCTGGCGAAAGACAAGGCGCGGCGCTTCCCGACCGCGCAGGTCTTCGCGGACGCGCTGCGGGCGGTGCCGGTCGAGCGGGCCGAGCGGGTCACGGCCGTCCCCCTGTCGGGAGAACCCGAGCCGTTCGTCTTCTCGACGGGTACGGTGTGCTACTCGCTGGACGACCTACTCCCCGCGGCCTCCCGGAACTGGAACGAGGCGCGCGGCGCGCTCGCGGACGGGCGCGTTGAGCGATTCCTGCGCGGCATCGGCGAAGTCTACATCGCCGAACTTGCCGCCGGTCTCTCGGGCCGTGCCGCGGCCGGTGAGAACGCCGACCGTCTGCTGCGCGAGTTCCTCGACCGTTCGCGCCCCGAGGACGATGCGGCGGCCGACGCACTGGCGACGCTTCCGGTGTCCTCGCGTCCGCTCCGTGTGGGCGCGTCGGCGGCGGACGGTTCCGAGGAAGGGTCGTCATCGCAGCAGCGTCGGGCGCGGATGCGCATGCGCCGCACCCCTCCACGCCCGGCCCGGCTCGCCACGGCGGGCGAGACGCTCGGAGCCGGGGTCCTGGACCAGCGGGTGGCCGCCACGGAGCAGAGCGTGTTCGCGACCGTCCCGGCAGGGGTGAAGGCGTCCGGCTCCCTGGCGTGGGACGCTCGCGTTCCCGGGCCCGAGCGGGAACACCCTCGCGTCGATGGCGAGGGGAGTCGGTTGGCAAAACCGGACGCCCCTGCCGTCACGTCCGGCGACGCGCCGCGACTGCGATGGTGGTTCTGGCCCTCGCTCGCGCTGTGTCTCGGCCCGCCCGCCGCGATGCTGACGTCGCAGATCTCCCGCGGGTACTCGGTGGACTCCGCCACCCGCGTCATGGAGATTCTCGGGGCGTGGAGCGTGACCGGGTTTCTCGCCGCGATACTCCTGCTCGTCGCGATCGGGATAAACATGGCCGGCGTCGCCCGGTTCCTGGCGTTCATCCCGATGGCGGCGGGGCTGATCGCGGCGGGCGCGCTGGCGTCCACGATGCTCGGGGGCGACCCGAATCCCGACGCACTGGTGCGGGTCGGGGTGGGAATGATGCTGCCGGTCATCGTCCTGCTCTTCCAGGCCGGAACGATGCGCCGACTCTGGCGTCTCTGGCTCGGGGTTTCGATCGCGCTGAGCATCGCGGTCACGCTTCTGTTCCTAGGCCCCGTTTTCTCGTGAGGCAGCCGGCGGCAGGTAATTCCGCGATGTCCGCCGAATGGCTTAGTTACGCGGACGACGCGCGGCGACGCGCGCGCAGACGCTTTTAAGGGAGTTTGGCGGACCAGTGACGACACGACGCATCATTCTCATCGCCCTCGCCGCACTGCTGCTGGTCGGCTTCGGCAACTTCGCCTGGAACTCGTACCAGACGCGCTCATCCCTGGCCCGGGTGGCCAAAGGAGAGGCGGAGGCCGAAGCCGGGGTGAGGCAGCTCATGGCCCGCGGCGTGCTCTTCGACGCCCTCCAGGGTGGTGCGCCGCCGAAAACGCGCCTCAACGCGATCGCGGCCCTCACGGCTCTGGCGGAAGGCGGCAAGGACGAGGCGGCGTTCAAGCAGCTCCTCCAGATGCTCAAGGACCCCGATACGGAGGCCGCCGAGGAGAAGAAGCACCCGGTGCGGGATGCGGCCAAGGATGCGGTCGCGAAGATCGGTCCGCAGTATCCGGACCTGCTCCTCGACGCGGCCAAGGACCCCGACAAGAACATCCAGGAGCAGTCGCGCGCGGCGCTCAAGCAGATCGGCGCGCCCATGAAGGAACAGATGGCGGCACGCCTCGGCGACGGCGCGCTTCGCGTGCCGTTGGGCGACATCCTGGCGGGCATCGGCCCGGAAACCGTGCCGCTCATCGCGCCGTACCTGGCGCCCGCCGAACTCGACAAGTTCAAGGACAAGCCGGACGACCTCGCGAAGGCGAAGATCCAGCTGATCGAGATCCTGGGCAAGTTCAAGGTGCCGGAAGCCGCGCGCCCGATGCTGCCGTTCCGGGACGACCCGGACCCCAACGTCCGGCGCGCGGTGGTGACGTCGCTCGCGAACATCGCCGACCCGATCGGCGCTCCCGTCCTTATCGCCGCGCTGACCGACCCCAACACGGACGCCTCCGCCCGGGCCGCGGCGGCGGGCGCGCTCGGCGGGATCGGGACGCCGGAAGCCAACGCGGCCATGGCGAAGGCGCTGACCGACTACGACAACTCGGTAGCGAACGCGGCGGCGGCGGGGCTGCGACGCGCGGGTGACTCGGCCGCGGGCGCGATCCGTCAGGCGCTCCAGAACGCGGACCCGGCGGTGCGCGCGCGGGCGGCGGAGGCCGCGGGCGGCCAGCGCACGGTCGGTCTGGCCGCGTCCGCGCTGAAGGACCCGGACCCGCGGGTGCGCGCTCAGGCGGCCGAGTCGTTCGCGAACATCCTGTCGGAGGCCAATGCGATTCGCGCGGCACTGCGGAAGCTGGCGACGGAGACATCGACTGAGGAGCGCATGGCGGCCGTTCGCGGGCTCCAGACCCGCAGCGCACTCAACGAAGTGCTGCGACCCGGCGCTCCGTCCGCGGCGCGCGCGAACGCCGTAGCGGCGCTTCGGGAGACCGCGCAGGCGCAGAAGGACGACAAGGCCCGGGAGCCGTTCCTTAAGGTGGTCGAGCGCCTGACCGACCCGGCCATCGCCGCTCGGGAGCAGGCCGCCGCGCCCCTGACGAACGGCGCCGACCCGGCGGTCATCGCGCCACTGGTCGCGACCCTGCGGGACGCCGACGGCACGGTGGCCGCCGCGGCGCAGGCGGGCCTCGTGCGCATCGGCGAACCTGTCGTTCCGTCCCTGGTCACGCTGCTTTCCGGCAACGAGACGCAGGCGTACTACGCCTCGCAGGCTCTGGCCCAGATCGGCGGGGCGGCGGTCGCGCCGCTGCTGGAGGTGGCGCGGCCCGGCAAGCCGGGCGCGCGCTGGGCGGCGATCACGCTCGGCGACATCCGCGACGCGCGCGCGGTCGAACCGCTGCGCGCCCTGGCCGCGTCCGGCGACCCGGATACTGCGCACGCGGCGAGCACGGCGCTGGCGCGGGTCCGCGAAGGGTAGGGGAAGACCGAGTAGAAGAGACGACGGGGCCGCGCCATCAAGCGCGGCCCCGTCGTCTTAAGGGGAGCGGAGAGGGTGGGATTTGAACCCACGAACGGCTTGCACCGTTACCCGCTTTCGAGGCGGGCGCACTAGACCACTATGCGACCTCTCCCGGGAGGGAAACCTTCTGCTGCGCGCGCACCCCGCCTGAGGGATTCGAACCCCCGACCTTGCCCTTAGGACGGGCCCGCTCTATCCGGACTGAGCTAAGGCGGGAAGGAGTGCCTTCCGACAGGCAAAATGCTATCGCAGACGGGCGTGATTGTCAAGCCTGCCCCCTCCCGTGGCGGCCTGCCGGCAAATTGACAATGGGCGATCCACCGTGCTACACTCACGGTTGCAGCGCGGAAGGAGAATTGGTCAAACAAATGCCCAGCGCGGAAGTCGCGGAGCGGATTCGTCAGGTAATAGAGCAGGTGGAGACCGTCATTGTCGGGAAGCGAGATACGGTCGAACTCGCCGTCGTCGCGCTCCTCTGTAACGGGCATCTCCTGATCGAAGACATCCCCGGCGTGGGCAAGACGACGCTCGCCAAGACGCTCGCGCTCTCGCTCGGCTGCGCCTTCAAGCGCATCCAGTTCACCCCGGACCTGCTCCCGTCGGACATCACCGGCACCTCGATCTACAACCAGAAGACCCAGGAGTTCGAGTTCCGTCCCGGTCCCGTCTTCGCCAACGTCGTCCTGGCCGACGAGATCAACCGCGCCACCCCCAAGACCCAGGCCGCCCTCCTCGAATGCATGGAGGAGGTCCAGATCACGAGCGACGGCGTCACGCACCCGCTCCCGCGCCCCTTCTTCGTTATCGCGACGCAGAACAACATCGAGCACGCCGGAACCTACGCGCTGCCGGAGGCGCAGCTCGACCGCTTCCTGATGCGCCTGAACATCGGCTACCCCGCGGTGGACGACGAGATCCGCATCCTGGAGGCGCAGGTACGCTCGCACCCCATCGGCGCGGTCCGCGCGGTGCTCTCCACCGAGGACCTGCTCGACATCCAGGACGCCGTGCGGACCATCTTCGTCCACGGGTCCGTGCAGTCGTACATCGTCGAGATCGTGACCGCGACGCGCGACCACCACCAGATCGAGGTCGGCGCCAGCCCCCGCGGCTCGCTCGCTCTGCTGCACGCCGCGCAGGCGTATGCCGCGGCGCAGGGCCGCGCTTTCGTCCTCCCGGACGACGTCAAGAGCCTCGCGCCGGTCGTGCTCGCGCACCGCGTCGTCCTCTCGCCGGAGGCCCGCGCCCGCGGTATCGGCGACGCGAGCGTCATCTCTGACCTCCTCAACCGCATTCCTGTCCCCGTCGGCATCCCCAAGGACTGAACGCCGTCCCTGTTTGACAAAGGCGTGTTCCCGGGCCGATACTGCTCTGGAATGCTAATCGATACGCACGTTCACTTCAACCATGAGTCCCTCGGCGCGGCGGACGCGCTCCCGGGCGTTCTCGCGCGCGCGGAGGCCGCGGGCGTCTCCCGCTTCGTCGTCGTCGGGTTCGACGCCGCCTCTTCCGAGCGCGCCGTGGAACTCGCCCGGCAGGACGAGCGGATATATGCCACGGTCGGCGTTCACCCGCACGACGCCGCCCACTACGATCCGGCGACCGAGTCGCGGCTTCGCGCCTGGTGCGACGATCCGCGCGTCGTGGCGATAGGGGAGATCGGGCTTGACTTCTACCGGGACCTGTCGCCGCGCGACGCGCAGTTCCGGGCCTTCCGCGGCCAACTGGAGATCGCCCGGCAGGTAGGTCTGCCCGTCGTCATTCACTGCCGGGACGCGTACCCGGAAACGATGGACCTGCTCGAAGCGGAGGCGGGCGACCTTTCGATCGTCCTGCACTGCTTCGCGGGCGAGATGGAGCACGCGCGCCGCGCGTGGGCCAGGGGGTGGTACCTCGGCGTGGACGGCCCCATCACCTACAGGAAGAACGACGCGCTCCGCGCGGTCTTCCGGGAAGCGCCCGCGGGGAGCATACTACTGGAGACCGATGCTCCGTACCTTTCCCCCGAGCCGATGCGCGGCAAGTTCCCGAACGAGCCGTCGCGGCTGGAGTACGTCGCGCGGGCCGTCGCCGCCCAGCGTGGCGAGGCGTACGAGGTGCTGGTGCGGCAGACGACCGAGAACGCATATCGGGCATTTCCGCGGCTGACGACGCCGCCCGAGGAGGTGTCCGGCGAAGTACCTACATCCCGGCGGACGTAACGGCCTATCCCGCGCCGTTACGCTTGCCGTAGACCGCTTTGGACTCGTCCCGTACCGCGGCCTCGGTCTGCGCCTGGTCGTCCAGGCCGCCTATCCCGGCGAGGACGAAGTCGCGCGCCTGCTCGGGCGTTTCGGCGACCTTGAGGAGATCGATATCCGCCTCTCCCACCTTGCCTTCGCGCAGAACCGTTTCCTGGAGCCATTGGATCAGTCCCTTCCAATACGCTCCCGAGTACAGAACGATGGGGAAGTTCTTGATCTTTCCGGTCTGGATCAGCGTGACGGCCTCGAAAAGCTCGTCCATGGTGCCGAAACCGCCCGGGAAGATGACGAACGCCTGGGCGTACTTGACCAGCATCGTCTTGCGGACGAAGAAGTACCGGAACGCCAGTTCCAGGTCCACGTACGGGTTGACGTGCTGCTCGAACGGAAGCTCGATGTTCAGGCCGACGGAGGGGACCTTCGCCGCGCGGCCGCCCTTGTTCGCCGCCTCCATGATTCCCGGGCCACCGCCCGAGATGATGGCGTAACCGGCCTCGCCGAGCAGGCGCGCGGTTTCGACTGCCGCTGCGTACATGGGGTCGTCCGGCTTGACGCGGGCGGAACCGAAAATGGTGATTGCCGGGCCAAGGGCGGCGAGGACGTCGAAACCCTGGACGAACTCGCTCTGGATGCGGAGGACGCGCCACGGGTCCGTGCTGGTGAATCGATCGCCCGGGGTCTCCGGGGCTTTCAGGAGCCGCTCGTCGGCGGTGGACTCTCCGAGGTGGGCGCAGCGGTTAACCGGGAGGACGGACCGCATGTCCGCGATCCCGTCGACGTCGTCGTACATACTCATATGGCGATTTTACCCGAAGCCGTGGGCAAGGAAGCCTCCGTCCACCGCGACCGTCTGGCCGGTAATGTAGCTGGCGGCGGGCAGGCACAGAAATGCCACCAGCCCGGAGATGTCTTCGGGTTCGGCGACGCGGCGCAGGGGGGTGACGTCCAGCACTCGCTTCGTGAATTCGGGCGCGTCCAGGTACGGGCTGACCCGGAACGTGCGGGTGTACCAGGGGTTGACGGCGTTCACGCGGATGTTCTCGGGTCCCCACTCGGACGCCAGGTAGCGTGTCAACTGGTCGAGCGCCGCCTTGGTCATGGCGTACGGCGAGCCGGAGCCGACGCCCACGCTTCCGGCGACGGAGCCGACGTTGACGATGCTCCCGCCCCCGGCGGCGCGGAGCAGGGGATGCACGGCCCGGCAAAGTTCGAACGCGGACGTCAGATTGGTACGCATCAGCAGGTCGAAATCTTCGGCGTCGTATTCCGTGGTCGGCTTGCGGATGTTGGTGCCCGCGTTGTTTATCAGGATGTCGAGGCCGCCCAGGGCGTCCGCGACGGCCCGCACGACGGCGGCGCGCCCTTCGGGCGTTGCCACGTCCGCGGCCACGCCGTACACGGACCGACCCTCCGCGCGCCACTTTCCGACGCGCTCGTCGAGGTCCTCCCGGCCGCGCGCCGCGACGAGGACCGACGCCCCCCGCCCGAGCAGTTCGTCCACGATCGCCCTGCCGATGCCCTTCGTCCCGCCGGTGACGACCGCGCGCCGCCCGTCGAGACGCCACCGAATGTCCTCGCCCATCATAGCCGTGCCGCGCCCCCTTCCGATTGCCCGGTTCATCTTACCCGGCAGCGGTGTGCGTCCGCCGGAAAGGTCCGCCAATTGCGGGTAATACTCGGTCCGCGGGTAGGTGATTCCCCACCGGCGCGGTGAACAGTGATGTCATGCGCAAGCGCGAACCCATCGACGACGTCGGACTGCTGAAACTGGACCCGTGGCTGGAGCCTTACGCGGACCGCCTTCGGACGCGAATGGATTTCTATCGCGAGGCGCTCGCCAGGATCGACGCCGCGGGCGGCCTTCTGGGGCAGATCAGCCAGGGACACCACTACTTCGGCTTCAGCCGCGGCGAGCGCGATGGGAAAGCGGGCGTATGGTACCGAGAGTGGGCCCCGGGCGCGCGGTCACTGCACCTGACCGGCGACTTTAACGACTGGAGCCGGGGCGCGGCGCACGCCATGACCCGCGACGAGTTCGGGGTGTGGCACCTGTTCCTGCCCGACGAGGTGTGGGGGCGGCGGCTGACGCACGGCAGCCGCGTCAAGGTGCACGTAGTCGGGGCGAAGGGGGAGGGGCTCGACCGCCTGCCCGCCTACATCCGGCGCGTCGTGCAGGACCCGGTCACCTTCGACTGGGCCGGGCAGTTCTGGATGCCGCCGAAGCCGTACCGTTGGCGGCACGCCCCTCCGTCCTTGCCCGAGGGCGAGGGGCTGCGCATCTACGAGGCGCACGTCGGCATGGCGCAGGAGGCGGAGCGGGTCGGGACGTTCGAGGAGTTCCGGCTGACCGTGCTCCCGCACATCGCGGATCTCGGGTACAACGCGGTCCAGCTGATGGCGGTGATGGAGCACCCGTACTACGCCTCCTTCGGCTACCACGTCGGGAGCTTCTTCGCCGTGGCCTCGCGCTTCGGCACGCCCGAGGACTTGAAGGCGCTCATCGACGACGCACACGCCTGCGGGATCCGCGTCCTGCTCGACCTCGTCCACAGCCACGCCATCCGTAACGTATTCGAGGGGCTGAACCGCTTCGACGGGACCGACTACCAGTACTTCCACGCCGGGCCGCGCGGTCTGCACCCGGCGTGGGACTCGCTGCTGTTCGACTACTCGAAATTCGAGGTGCAGCGCTTTCTGCTCAGCAACGTCCGCTTCTGGCTGGAGGAGTTCCGCTTCGACGGGTTCCGCTTCGACGGCATCACGAGCATGATGTACCTGGACCACGGGCTGAACCGGACGTTCACCCGCTATGATGACTACTTCCCGCCCACCACCGACGAGGACGCGATCGCGTACCTGAAATTGGCGAACGAACTGTCGCACGCGCTGCGCCCGGACGCGACCACAATCGCGGAGGACGTTTCGGGCATGGTCGGGCTGGCCCGACCGGTGAACGAGGGCGGACTCGGGTTCGACTACCGGCTGGCGATGGGTATTCCGGACTACTGGATCAAGATCATCAAGGAGCAGCGGGACGAACAGTGGGACCTGGCGGCGATGTTCAAACGCCTGCTGGACCGGCGCTACGGCGAGAAGCACATCGGCTACGCCGAGAGCCACGATCAGTCGCTGGTAGGCGACAAGACGATGGCGTTCCTGCTCATGGACCAGCAGATGTATTTCAAGATGGGGGTCGACGACAAGAGCGTAATCGTGGACCGGGGCGTCGCGCTGCACAAACTGTTCCGGCTGATCACGTTCAGCCTGGCGGGCGACGCCTACTTGAACTTCATCGGAAACGAGTTCGGCCATCCGGAGTGGGTGGATTTCCCGCGCGAGGGCAACGACTTCTCCTATAAGCACGCACGGCGGCAGTGGTCGCTCGTCCGGCGGCAGGACCTGCGCTATCGCTTCCTGCTGGCGTTCGACAAGGCGATGCTCGATCTGGACCGCACCTACGGCGTGCTCTCGGACCCATTCATCGAACCGCTCGAGGTCGACGAGAAGCGCCGCGTCCTGGTCTACCGGCGAGGACCCCTGGTATACGCCTTCAATTTCCACGCGACGGAGTCGTACCAGGGGCTTCGTATACCGGTTCCGGACCGGGAGGATTACCGGGTAGTGCTGGATTCGGACGCGGCGCGGTTTGGCGGCTTCGCCCGATGCGCGGAGGAAGTCCGGTTTCCGTGGCTGGACGCGCCCCACGCCGGCCGGGGCCAGAGCCTGCTGATCTATCTGCCCAGTCGCACTGCACAAGTTCTGGCCCCGGCGTCTCGGTGGGTAGACTACGACGAAGGGGAGTGACCGGCTGCCCGAGTCGCCTTAGTCCGCCTTCGCTTCGGTCGTGGGGATGCGGTACTTACCGGCCATGTTCTGTACCAGCTGCGCGTGGGACTGGACGGCGGGAAGGTACTTGGCCGCGAACTCGCGGGCGTGCGAGTCGCTGCCCTTCTCGACCATCTCGCGGTACTTCGGTGCCAGCTCGTTATAGCCGCGCAGGTATTGCCGGGTCGCCATCCGGGTGTATGCCGCGCCGCTCGTCTGGCCCAGGCTCCGGATCATCCGGCGCTGTTCGGCGTTCGCGCCGGTCGGCATCGTCCAGTTGTGGTCCGCGGCGAGCTTCTTGAGGCTCTTGAGCGCGGTGCGGTTGTCGTCGGCGATGACCTTCGCGATCTTCCGGGCGTCGCGGTTCGAACTCTTCCGGTTGGTCAGGTCCGCCACCGCGATCGCGGTATAGGCGTGTTCGGCGGCGGCCCGCAGGAACAGTCGGTCGCGTTCGGAGAGGGGCTTGTCTCCGTCGGCGAAGGCGCCGGACGCGACGAAAAGCAGCGCCGAGAGCGCTGCGGCGAGATTCTTTAGGAGTTTCATGGGATTGCCCTTCAGCATGCCTGCCCGGGTGGGACGAATAATATGTGAATCTGTCAGGCAGTCATTACCCGATCAGTCCGGAAATTACACCTCCCATGCAAGCGCAAAGACGCGAAGGCCGACTCAGGGCGATGGTCGCGATCGTTGCCCAGTGCGTTGGCGCGGCGATACTTTACGGCATCGCCCACGACCAGGTGACGGCGCGCGTCTGCGTCGAGTACTTCACCGTTTTCCACCCGCGCGTCATCGCCTCGGATTCTCCCACTCTACTGGCCCTGGTCTGGGGAGTCCTCGCCACCTGGTGGGTAGGTTTCTTCCTGGGCGTCCCGCTCGCCTTCGTCGCTCAGGCCGGTCCACTGCTGCGCGTTAGCGCCCGCGACCTGCGCCGCCCCACCGCCGTTCTTCTCCTTGTGATGGCGTGTCTGGCGTTCGTTTCGGGCGTGGCCGGATATTGGCTCACGTCCTCGGGACAACTCCCTATGCTTCCGCGGTGGTCGAACGACATTCCGCCCACTCGACATCCCCGTTTCATGGCGGACCTCTTCGCGCACAATGCTTCGTACACGAGCGGGTTTCTGGGCGGCAACGTCCTGCTGGGCTGGGCGTGGCGCCGCCGCCGCCGCCTCGCGTCGAGGCAGGAAATCGGCGGGCCGCGCGGAACGTGAGAGTATGGGCAGCTACGAGATTCGGACTCTGACCCCGGCGGACGCGCACGCCAACCGGACGCTCATGTCCCACGCGTTCAGCCGCGGCCGTGTGGTCACCCA
>DATLHN010000489.1:0-4546 GCA_035539875.1 Armatimonadaceae bacterium | reverse complement strand
ACCGCCCCTCGCGCGGGCTACGAACACGGAGACCGGCCGCGCCCCCGTCCCGCGGCTCTACGATCTGGCCGCCGATCCGGGCGAGAAGAACGACGTGGCGGCGGCGCACCCGGAGCGGGTGGCGGCGATGCGCTCCCTGCTCGAGCGCGTGCTCGGCGGAAGACGTACGCGCCCGTAAGCGCAGGGAAGCGGGCGCGTCAACAGACAGGAAAAGCGTCGCGGCCACCGGAAAGGAAGTTCCGGTGGCCGCGACGCTTCCGGAGGATCGTTGCCTCCGCGTGTCTCCGATTTTCTCCGCGCACCGGGGAGCGCCCGTGTGTCGCTGCAAATCTGCTGCTAACATAGTAAACCGTGGGCGTGGACCGCAGCGTGGACGAGCAGAGGTAAATGTGTGGGCGGCAGCGAGGCGCCGCACATTCGTCATCCGGGCGGGCAATAATGATCCTGACAGAAGGGCGAGCAAGCGGCGACGTAATGGCCTATCAAGTGGGAGAGACGGAACTGGCCGATCGAGATATCGGACCCGAGTACAAGGAACCCTGGCTGGAGCTGCGTCTGCTCGGGCCGTTCGACGCCCGTCTGCGCGGCAACCCACTGCCGCCGCCCCGCTCCCAAAAGGAGCGCTGGCTGCTCGCCATCCTCGCCCTGCGGCCGGGCCGCCCGGTGGAACGGGAGTGGCTGGCGGGAAAGCTGTGGCCTGACAGCCCCTCGTCCAAGGCCGCCTACAACTTGCGGCGGGCGCTCAGCGACCTGCGGACCGCGCTCGGAGACGACGAGCGGGCGATCGAGACGCCGACGGCGCACACGGTGCGCCTACGGCCCGACGGGGTCCTGGTCGACGCCGCCCTTTTCGACGAGGCCATCCAGAAGCGTAACGACCTGGAGGCGCTGGAGCGAGCGGTGGACCTGTACCGGGGCGAACTGCTCGAAGGCGTGGAGAACGAGTGGATCAACACGGAGCGCGGTCAGCGGCAGGGGCAGTACCACAACGCGGTCGAGCGGCTGGCGCACCTGGCCTTCTTCGGGCGCGACTACGGCAGGGCGCTGGTCTACCTGACGCGGGTCCTCGCGGACGACCCGCTGTCGGAGAGCGCCTGCCGCATGCTGATGCAAACCCACGCCGCGCGCAGGGACTTCTCCGCCGCCATCAGTGCCTACCGCGACCTGCGCGCCCGCCTGCGTAGCGAGCGCAACATGGAACCCAGCGCCGATCTGACCGACATTTACAGGCGCATCCTCGACGAATCTGTTAAGTACACGCGGGGCGAGGAACCGCCCGAACTGCCTCCGGAAGAGATACTAATGGACTGGTCGCCGACGGGGGCGCTCCCGCCGGGGTCGCCCCTCTACTTGGAGCGGGCGACAGACGGTCAGTTCCGGGACGCCCTGCGCAGTCGTCACAGCATCGTGCTTGTCAAAGCGCCGCGCCAGTTCGGCAAGACGTCGCTGCTGGCGCGCGGGCTGGACCAGGTGCGCGAGGCGGGCAGCCGCGTGGCCGTGACCGACCTGCAGCGGCTCAACGCGGCGCAGCTCGCCTCTTCCGAGGCGCTGCTGCGCGCGCTCATCGCGTACCTCTCGGACGAGCTGAACCTCGACCCGGAGGTGTGCGCGCGCTTCACCTGGAGCGAGGATTCCGGGCCCAACGACAACTTCGAGCGGTTCCTGCGCCGCTGCGTGCTGCGTGCGGACGAAGCGCCCGTGGTCTGGGCGCTGGACGAGGCCGACCGCCTGTTCGAATACCCTTACTGTTCCGAAGTGTTCGGGCTCATGCGCTCCTGGCACAACGACCGCGCGCTCGACCCCGATGGCCCGTGGGGCCGCCTGACGCTAGCCATCTCCTACGCCACCGAGGCGCACCTGTTCATCACCGACATGAACCAGTCCCCCTTCAACGTCGGCACGCGCCTGACGCTGGAGTCGTTCACGCCCGATCAGGTCGCGGACCTGAACGGCCGGTACCGCGCGCCGCTGGAGAGCGCGGCCGACCGGGAACGATTCGTGGCTCTGGTAGAAGGACACCCGTACCTGACCCAGGTGGGCCTGTGGGCGCTCCGTTCGCGCACCACAACGCTGGACGATCTGGAAGACCCCGTGCACCGCCTGAGCAAGGGGCCGTACGAGGACCATCTGCGACGCCTGCTCCACGTCCTCGACCAGAACCCGCGCCTGCGGGCTGCCCTGCTGCCGGTGGTCCGCGACCGGGACACCCGGGGGCTGACCCTGGACGACTTTTTCCGCCTGCGCGCGGTGGGGGTGCTCGTCGGCGACGCTCCCCCCGGGGCGCGGGTGCGCTGCGCCCTGTACGAGAAGTTCCTGCGGGCGTACCTACGGGACGACCAGGCAGGAAACACGAGATGAGAAAATGGACGACACGAAAACATCACTGCTGCCGGGCGATGTGGCGGACGCAGTAGGCCCGGCGGCCGCGCCGACCGCCGCCGCCGCGACGCCGACGCCGCGCGTTCCTGTTCCGCCCTATGACCCGCCGATCCTCGGCGGCGGCGGCGGATTCTACATCACGGGCGGGACGCTGCCGCGCGACGCCGTCTGCTACGTCTCCCGGCGCGCGGATGCCGAGCTTTACGACGCCCTGCTCGCGGGTGAATACGCGTACGTGCTTACCGCGCGGCAGATGGGCAAGTCGAGCCTCATGGTGCGCACCGCCGCCCGCCTGCGCGAGGAGGGGCGCGCCTCGGTCGCCGTGCTCGACCTGACCGGGCTCGGCCAGAACCTGACGCCCGCGCAGTGGTACTTCGGGCAGCTCTCGCGCATCGGTCGGCAACTGGGCCTCGAGGACGAGGTCGACGACTACTGGCGCGCCCCCGAGAACGCCGGTCTGAGCCCGCTCCAGCGGTGGCGCGGCGCGCTGGAGCAGGTGGTCGCCGCCCGCTGCCACCGCCGGGCCGTGCTCTTCATCGACGAGATCGACACGGTGCGCTCGCTGCCGTTCCCCGCCGACGAATTCTTCGCCGCGATCCGCGAACTGTTCAACCGGCGCACGCTCGACCCGGCCCTGCGCCGGTTGACCTTCTGTCTCCTCGGCGTCGCCACGCCCTCGCAACTCATCGCCGACCCGCGCATCACGCCGTTCAACATCGGACGACGCGTCGAACTGACCGACTTCACGGCAGCCGAGGCCGCGCCGCTCGCGACAGGACTCCAGCAGAGCGCGGGCCGCAGCCGCGCCGCGGCGGAGCGCCTCCTCGCCCGCGTGCTCTACTGGACCAACGGGCATCCCTATCTGACGCAGTGCCTCTGCCGAGAACTGACCGCCGACGAGTCGTCCCGCGCGGCGCTGGCGTCGTCCCCCGCGGACGTGGACCGGCTCTGCGAGGCCCTCTTCCTCGCCCCCGGCGCGCGCGATCGGGAGGACAATCTCCAGTTCGTGCGCGACCGCCTGGTCCGCAGCGACGCGGTGGACCTGGCGACGCTGCTGTCGACCTACGAGCGCGCCCTGGCAGGCAAGCCCGTGCGCGACGACGAGGCTAACCCGGTCGCCGCCGCGCTGCGCCTGTCGGGCGTGGTCCGCCGCGACACCCGTCGCGGTCTGCTGCTGCCGCGCAATCGCCTGTACTCCCGCGCGTTCGACCGCGCCTGGGTGCGGGAGAATCTGCCGAACGCGGAGGTACTGCGCCAGAAAGCCGCCTTCCGGCGCGGCGCCCTTCGCACGGCGGCGGCCTCCGGGGCCGCGCTCGTCGCCCTCGGGGGCTTGACCTGGCGAACGTACGATTCCGAGCAGCGCGTGCGGGCCCTCCTCTTCGACTCGGACATGTATGCCGCGCAGGTCGCACTGGAGGAGAACAACGTGGCGCGGGCGGTGGGCCTGCTGGACGACCACGCGCGCGACCCGGAGGAGCGAGACCGATTCGAGTACCGCCTGCTGCGCCGCCTCTCGAACCAAGTGGAGCGGACGTGGCAACTGGAGAAGGACGGGTGGGAGCCGCGTCTGGTCTGGCCGACGCCGGAGGGGGGAGTCGCCACGCTCGACGCGGCGGGCGTCCTGCGCCGCCTAGACGCCGCCAGCGGGCTGAGCGGCGGCCGATCGGCCGCCGAGTCCGCCTCCGCGCCAACGTTGACAAAGGCGGTTCTGCCTGACCTCACGGGATACGACTCCCAGGACCCGGTACGAAAAGCAGGACTTTCGGCAGACGGCAGAACGCTCGCCGTGTTGGGAAGCGATTACCGAATGAGGGTAATCGACCCCACTACCGGCGAGGTGCGAAGCGAGTGGCGCGTCGTCGGCGAGGCCGCAATGTCAATGGCGATTTCGGGAAACGGACAACGCGTGGCGACGGGCCATCCTGGAGGCTACGTACGCGGGTGGGACGCCTCCACCGGGAAAAACCGAATCGACTTCGAACGGCCAACGAGTGAAGATGGTCCGTTTGTGATGACGCTAGCCTTTTCCCCGAAGGGCGACCTGCTGATCGGTGGTGATTCCGTCGGGCGCATATTCCTTTGGAATGCCCTTTCCGGGCGTATTGTGCGCAAGATCGACGTTCCGAACCACATGGCAGTGCGCTCGGTTGCGTTTTCCCCGGACGGC
>DATLHN010000488.1:0-5499 GCA_035539875.1 Armatimonadaceae bacterium | reverse complement strand
CGGCCAGGTCGTCGGCCTCGCGGGCGCGGCCCATCTTCCGAAGCGCCCCCTGGCGGCCGGGGATGACGACATCCTCGTAGAGCGCGCGGACCTCCTGGCGGCGGGCGACGCCGCCGGGGCGCTGGCGTCCTGGCGGGAGATGGCGGCGCTGAGCGAGGGGCCGGTGGGGACGATTCGCGCCATTCCCGAGCTGACCGACACCCTTCCCGCTTTCGCCTACGCGGCGCTCGGCAGGGACGCCGCCGCGCGCGCCGACTGGCCCGAGGCGGAGAAGCGCTTTTCTCAGGCCCAGGCCATCGTCGAGGACTACGCCGACACGCCGCCCGCGTACCAGCTCAGCGAGATCGCGACGTCCGGCGGCAACACGGCCGCCCGCCGTCAGGAGGTCCGCGCGCTCTACGAGGACGTCGTCATCCCCGGCCGCCAGGGGGCGCTTCGGAAGATGGGCCGCGCCCGCGAGGCCGACGACCTGGCCGGGCGGCGCATCGCGACCGTGGAAAAACTCGACGCGTTCATCGCCCTTCCCGGCGGGTGAATCCGGCGGAGTCCGGGCCGTGTCAGGAGTTTTCCGCGGGCGCTGTAGGGAGGGGGGCGACGTGCCGAAAATAGCGGTACAATCGACGAAGGCGTGAGAGAGTATGCGACCCGGCCTTGTCTGAAGGGCGCGGGTCGTGTTGCTGTCTCAGGCTTTTGTTTCATACCGGCTGCCAGCGCGCCCGCTCGCTCGCCTGCCACCAGCGCGGCAGCGCGTGCGCCCGAGCGCCGCGGCAGGGGCCCCGAGGGAAAGGGCCGCGCTGTCACGCCGCCCGCCCGGCTCTCTGGTGCGGGACGGCGAGGATTGAAGCACCGTCACCATGAACAACCTGCTCGAATTCCACGGCCCCAACGCGGGCTACGCCCTGGAACTGTACGACCGGTACCTGCAAGACCCGCAGTCCGTCGACGCCGAGACCCGCGCCGTCTTCGAGAGCGGCATCGTCCCGCCTTCCGCCCCGCCGCCTCCCCCCGCCTTCGGCGCGAAAGTCGCTCCCGTACCCGCTCCGGCGACCGCCGCCGCAGACGCCGGGCCGCCCTCCGACGTCGTCCTGAACAAGGCGGTCGCGGCGGCGCGCCTCGCCCGCATCATCCGCGAGCTCGGGCACCTGAACGCCCGCCTCGACCCGCTCGGCAGTGACCCGCCCGGCGACCCCTCGCTGGAGCTCGCCACGCACAACCTGACCGTCGCCGACCTGGAGGCGCTGCCCGCGAGCGTGATCGGCGGGCCGAGCGCGCAGGGGGCGAAGAACGCCGCCGAGGCCATGGAGCGCCTGCGCCGCGTCTACTCCGGGTCCATCGGCTACGAGGACGACCACATCCAGGTCGCCGAGGAGCGCGCCTGGCTGCGCGAGGCGGTGGAGTCCGAACGCTTCTTCAAGGGAGTCACGGCCAACGACAAGCGTGCCGTGCTGATGCGCCTGACGGAGGTCGACACCTTCGAGCAGTTCCTCCAGAACACGCAGCCGTTCCAGGGGCAGAAGCGGTTCTCGATCGAGGGCTCCGACGTGATGGTGCCGGTGCTGGACACCATCATCCGCTGCGCCGCCGAGTCCGGCACGTGCGAGGTCGTGATGGGCATGGCCCATCGGGGCCGCCTGAACGTGCTGAGCCACGTGCTGGGCAAGCCCTACGACCAGATGCTCGCCGAGTTCCACAACCCGAACTCGCCCGAGGAGAAGCCCGCCGTCGCCGGGACCGGCTCGCTGGGCTATTCCGGCGACGTCAAGTACCATAAGGGGTACCGCCGCTCCTACACCAACAACGGCGAGTGCGAGATGCCCATCACCCTCGCCCCCAACCCGAGCCACCTGGAGTTCGTCAACCCGGCGGTAGTCGGGCGCGCGCGCGCCGCGCAGGAGAAGCGGGACAAGCAGGGCGGGCCCGAGCAGGACATCAAGGCGTCGCTGGCCATCCTGATCCACGGCGACGCGGCGTTTCCCGGCCAGGGGATCGTCGCCGAGACGCTGAACCTGTCCCAGCTCAAGGGCTACACGGTCGGCGGGACCATTCACATCATCGCGAACAACCAGGTCGGCTTCACCACCGACCCGAGCGACTCCCGCTCGACCCTGTACGCGAGCGACCTCGCCAAGGGCTTCGAGATCCCGATCCTGCACGTCAACGGGGACGACCCACTCGCGTGCCTCGCGGCGGCGCGGATGGCCTGCGCCTACCACCAGAAGTTCGGCAAGGACTTCCTGATCGACCTGATCGGCTACCGCCGCCTGGGTCACAACGAGACCGACGAGCCGCGCTTCACGCAGCCGCTCCTCTACGCGAAGGTCGACCGGCACCCGCGGCCGCGCGAGGTCTGGGCCGCGCAGCTGGAGAAGGAGGGCGTCGTCACCCGGGCCGAGGCGGACGCGATGGTCCAGGAGGTCCGCGACCGGCTGATGGCGGCGCGCCAGACGGCGCTCGCCGTCCCGACGCCCGCGCCTTCCTCGCCTGCCCACGAAGCGTCGTCGGACGGCGGCATGGTGCCGGACGAACCGGCGAGCCGGGCGGAGGCGGCCGCGGTCCCGGCCGAGACGCTGCGCGAACTGAACGCCTCACTGTACTCGTTCCCCGAGGGGTTCCAGCCTTCGTCCAAGCTCGTACGCCTCTTCGTCGAGCCGCGGCGCGGGGCGCTCGAAGACCCGGAGACGCGTCGCGTCGAATGGGCGCACGCGGAGTCGCTGGCCTTCGCGTCGCTGCTGACCGAGGGCACGCCGATCCGCCTGACGGGCCAGGACTCCGAGCGCGGCACGTTTACCCAGCGCCACCTCGTGTTCCACGACACGGAGACGGGCAACGCCTACACGCCGCTCCAGAACCTTCCCCAGGCGAAGGCCACGTTCGCCGTCTACAACAGCCCGCTCTCGGAGCAGGCCACGGTCGGCTTCGAGTACGGCTACAGCATCCACGCGACCGAGACGCTGGTCCTGTGGGAGGCGCAGTTCGGCGACTTCGTCAACGGCGCGCAGGTGATCCTGGACCAGTTCGTCGTGTCCGGCAACGCTAAGTGGCAGCAGACGCCGAGCCTGGTGCTGCTCCTGCCGCACGGCTACGAGGGGCAGGGACCGGAGCACTCCTCGGGCCGCGTCGAGCGGTTCCTCCAGTCGTGCGCCGGGGACAACATGATCGTCGCGAACTGCACCACGGCGGCGCAGTACTACCACCTCCTGCGGCGGCAGGGGGCGCAGCTCCAGAGCAACCCGCGCCCGCTGATCGTGATGACGCCCAAGTCGCTGCTGCGCCACCCGCGCGCGGCCTCCTCGCTGAGGGAGCTTACCGAGGGCACGTTCCAGTCGGTGATAGACGACGTGCGCGCCACCCCGGAGCGCAACGCCGGGGTCACGCGCCTGCTGCTCTGCTCCGGGAAGGTGTACGTGGACCTGGTCTACGGCCCCGCGCCGAAGTTCGAGGAGCGGGCGGAGTACGCGAGCAGTGACCGGGTCGCCGTCGGGCGCGTCGAAGAGCTGTACCCGTTCCCGACGGACGCGATTACGGCGCTCCTGGCCTCGTACCCGGCCCTTCGCGAAGTCGCCTGGGTGCAGGAGGAGCCGCAGAACATGGGCGCGTGGACCTTCGTCGCGCCGCGCCTGTCGGCCCTTCTCCCCGAAGGGGTGACCCTGCGCTACGAAGGCCGCGCCGAAGCCGCCAGCCCCGCCGAGGGCAAGATCAGCGCGCACGAGCGGGAGCAGAACCGCCTCGTCCGCTCGTCCTACGCCGACGCCCTCGCCCCGCAGCCGGTCGGCGGCGCCTATACCAACGGCGCGGCGCCCGCGACGGGCCGCAACGGCGGCGGCAGCGACGTCCGCGCCGCCCGAGCAACGAAGTCCAAGACAACGCAGAGGGAAGTGACCACCCATGCCGATTGATATCGTCGTCCCCGCGATGGGCGAGTCCGTGGTCGAAGCGACCATCGCCCAGTGGCTGAAGAGTCCCGGCGACCGCGTGGAGGCCGGCGAGGACCTCGTCGAGCTGGAGACCGACAAGGTCAACCAGTCCATCCAGGCCGAGGCCTCCGGCGTCCTGAGCGAGATCCGCCGCCAGACGGGCGACACGGTCGCCGTCGGCGAGGTGCTGGCCGTCCTCGATGAGAAGTCCGACGGGGCAGCGGCGGCAGCACCGGCGGCAGCTGCGCAGGCGGCCCCCGCTCCCGCACCCGCCGCAGAAGAAGCCGCGCCGAGCACCGCGGCGGCGGCGCAGCCCGCCACGGCGAACGGCCGCGAGGCGGCAGCGGGACCGGGGGCCGCCGCCGTCCACGCGACGCCGCTCGCGCAGCGCGTCGCCGCCGAGAGCGGCGTGGACCTCGGCACCGTGACCGGCAGCGGCGTGGGTGGGCGCATCTTCGCCGGGGACGTGACGGCAAAGGCGCAGCCCGCCGAGGCGGCGTCCGCTCCGGCGGCTCCGACCGTCAGCGCGCCGACGCCGAGCCCGGCGGCGCGCACCGCGGGCGCGACGACCGGCGGCGGGCCCGCCGCGACGACCGGTCGGCCCGAGGAGCGCATCCGGATCACGCGCCGCCGCGCCACCATCGCCGCGAACCTGGTGATGGCCCAGCAGACGGCGGCGATGCTCACCACCTTCAACGAGGTGGACATGAGCGCGGTCATGGAGCTTCGCAAGCGGCGCAAGGAGGCGTTCGAGAAGCAGTTCGGCGTCGGCCTCGGCTTCATGTCCTTCTTCAGCAAGGCGGTCATCGGCGCGCTGAAGCAGTTCCCGTATCTCAACGCCTCGATCGAGGGCGACGAGATCGTCCTGAAGAAGTACTACGACATCGGCATCGCGGTGGGCGTGGAGGACGGCCTGGTCGTCCCGATCGTGCGCGACGCGGATAAGAAGAGCTTCGCCGAGATCGAGAAGACGATCAAGGAGCTGGCGGAGAAGGCGCGCGACGGCAAGCTGTCGCTGCCGGACCTGCAGGGCGGCACGTTCACGATCACGAACGGCGGCGTCTACGGCTCCCTGATGTCCACCCCGATCCTGAACTACCCGCAGGTCGGCATCCTCGGCATGCACACCATCCAGGAGCGCCCGGTCGCCCGGGGCGGCGAGGTCGTCATCCGGCCGATGATGTACATCGCCCTGTCCTACGACCACCGCATCGTGGACGGCTCTACCGCGGTCCGCTTCCTGGTCAAGGTCAAGCAACTCGTCGAGGACCCCGAGACCCTCCTCCTCGAAGGGTAAGGCTACCGGTCGGCAGCGTCAAGGACGCCTCCCCGCCACCACGCGGGGAGGCGTTCTGTTTTATCGGAGTACGCGCTATGGATACGCTTACCCGCCTGCGTCGGATCGCCGCCGAAGTCATGGGGCTGCCCCTGCCAGACGTGTCGCCGGAAGACTCGATCACGTCGGCGATGGCGCGCATGCCCTCACCGCCGCTGCCGGATAGAACACCCCCTGCTCCCGCGTCGTTTATCGACGGCCTCAGTCCCGACTCGCTGACACGAATCGAATTGACGGTGGCACTGGAAG
>DATLHN010000487.1:0-2407 GCA_035539875.1 Armatimonadaceae bacterium | reverse complement strand
CAGGCCGTGCAGCGTATCGCGGCGGCGGTCTCGGAGCCGGTCATCTGCGGCCTCACCCGCGCCCGCAAGGAGGACATCGACGTCGCCTGGGACGCGCTCAAGGGGGCGAAGCGCCCGCGCATCCACACCGGCCTCGGCGTCTCCGAAAACCACCTGAAGTTCAAACTGCGAAAGACGCCGGACGAGGCGCTCGAGATGGGCGTCGCCGCCGTCCGCCACGCGAAGTCGCTCGGGTGCCAGGATATCGAGTACTTCACCGAGGACGCGGGCCGCGCCGACCCGGCGTACCTGTACCGCGTCATCGAGGCGGTCATCAACGCGGGCGCGACCGTCATCAACGTCCCCGACACCACCGGTTACACCAGCCCGGAGGAGTACGGCGCGCTGTTCCGCGGCATCCTGGAGAACGTCCCGAACGCGGATAAAGCGATCTTCTCGGCGCATTGCCACAACGACCTCGGAATGGCGACCGCGAACTCGCTGGCGGCGGTCCGCAACGGCGCGCGTCAGATCGAGTGTACGATCAACGGCATCGGCGAGCGCGCGGGCAACACGTCGCTCGAAGAGGTCGTCATGGCGCTGGAGACGCGCAAGGACCACTACGGCCTCCACACCGGCATCGTCACCACGGAGATATACAAGACGAGCCGGCTGGTCTCCAGCCTGACCGGCATCCTCGTGCAGCCGAACAAGGCGATCGTCGGTGCGAACGCGTTCGCGCACTCGTCGGGCATCCACCAGGACGGCGTCCTGAAGGAACGAACCACCTACGAGATCATCGACCCGAAGTCGGTGGGCATCAACGAGTCGAAGATCATCCTCTCGCCGCGCTCGGGCAGGCACGGCGTCAAGCACCGGCTCGGCGAACTCGGCTTCACGTTCGAGGACGACGAGCAGTTCGAGAAGGTCTACCAGCGGTTCCTGACCGTGGCCGACCGCAAGAAGATCGTCTACGACGAGGACCTGGAGGCCCTGGCGACCGACGAGGCGCGGCAGGTGACGCAGGTCTACGAACTGGTACAGGTGCAGGTCGTCTCCGGCGACGGCGCGATGCCGACCGCTACCGTCAAGCTGCGCCACGAAAACCGCGCCATCCTGATGGACGCCGACACCGGCAACGGGCCGGTGGACGCGGTCTACCGCGCGATTAACCGCATCGTGCGCGTCGAGAACGAGCTGACAGAAATCTCGCTCCAGTCGGTCACGGAGGGCACGGACGCGCAGGCGTCGATCACCATCCGCATCCGCTCCGGCGACGAGATCTTCACCGGCTACGCGGCGCACACCGACATCATCGTCGCGGCTACCAAGGCGTACCTGAACGCGCTCAATAAGCTGCTCGCGCGGCTCCCGGGCAAGCAGGTGAACGCGGTCACCGCCGAGCACGCCGCCGCCCGCGTCTGAGGTCAAGGTTGGGGGAGTGATTCGCTCCGGGCGCGGGCCGCGCACTCGTCGAAGCGGTTCGCCAGCTTCAGGAACTCGTTGCCCCAGCCGCTGCTGAGGGCGACCTCCTGGATCGGCCCGGTCGCCACGAAGAGAACGGCCAGCATCGTCGGAAGGTGACCGTCGCGCAACCGGGCCAGCGCTCCGTCGATTTCGGCCAGCGCCGTCTCCTGATCCGGCCAGGACGACCAGTCGAAGTTCGCGTCCGGCCGAGCGAGGTACTCGCGCGTTTCGGACAGGATCTTTGTCAGTTCGTTGATCGCGGTTGCGTTCATGCGGGCGTATTTCGGCCACACAGACGCACGTTCCTGCGCCGCGACGTCACACCAGTACAGGCGGACGACCACCTGTCCGCGCTGTCAATCGAGGAAACATGCCAACTATTGCGGTACTTGCCGGGGACGGAATCGGCCCCGAAATCGTCGCGGAAGCGGTCCGCGTGCTCGAACGCATCGACGAGCGGTTCGGACTCGACCTGACGCTCAAGGAGGCGCTGGTCGGCGGGGCGGCGTACGACGCCACCGGCCACCCGCTGCCGCCGGACACGCTCGAACTCTGTCGGGCCAGCGACGCGATCCTCTTGGGCGCGGTCGGCGGCCCGAAGTACGACGCCATCCCCGACCCGGACCTGCGTCCCGAGCGCGGCGCGCTGCTGCCCCTTCGAAAGCACCTCGGGCTTTTCGCCAACCTGCGGCCCGCCACGCTCCACCCGGCGCTTGCCGCGGCCTCGCCCCTACGCCCCGACATCGTGGAGGGCGGTCTCGACGTGCTCGTCGTCCGCGAACTGACCGGCGGCCTCTACTTCGGCCAGCCCAAGAGCAACGACGGCGAGAAGGCACTGGACACCTGTGTCTACTCGAAGGCGGAGATCGTGCGCATCGCGCGGGTCGGATTCGAGGCAGCGCGTTCGCGCCAGAAGCGCGTCTGCTCCGTGGACAAGGCGAACGTGCTGGAAACGTCCCGC
>DATLHN010000486.1:0-2614 GCA_035539875.1 Armatimonadaceae bacterium | reverse complement strand
GCGGCGACGCTCACCGCCATCCCCTACTACGCCTGGGCGAACCGGGAGCCGGGCGCGATGGCCGTCTGGCTGCGCTCCGCCGCCTCGTAGTCCTCTTCCCCGGCGGGCAGGGCGCCGTCGAGGGCTTCGGCGTCGGAGAGGGCGCGGCCCCGCGCGTCGAGGGCACTGAGGGCGTCGGGGCCGAACGCGGCTTCGACGGCGGGCTGATATCGTGCTTGGGCGTAGGTGAGCGGGCCGGTCTCCCGGATGCCGAGGCTTTCGAAGCGGCGGCGCGCGGCGGCCCAGAGTAGGGCAGCGTCCTCGTGACGCCCCCGCGCGGCGGCGTAGTCGCCGCACGCCTGGAGTACGTAGGCGACGCGGCGGATCACGGGGGAGAAGCGGGCGACCGACACACACTCGCGCAGGTGCCCTTCGGCGGCCTCCGGGTCGCGCTCCAAAAGGAGCTGGCTCAGGTAGTAATGGGAGTCGAGCGCGCCCTGCCAGTCGTGCAGTTCCCGGTGCAGGGCGAGCGCCTCCTCCAGGACGGGGCGGGCGGCGGCGTCATCGCCCTCGCGGGTAAGGGAATCGCCGAGCGCGTCGAGTACGCGCGCGAGGGTCCACCGGTCGCCCGCGCGCCGCAGCTCCCGGGCGGCGAGCTCCTGCTGCTCGCGCGCGGCGGTCGCTTCCCCTTCGGCGGCAAAGATCATTCCCAGGTTCGCGCGGACGCGGGCCACGTTCTGCGGATTGGCGACCCCGTCCAGGAGTTCCAGGGCGCGCAGGTAGTGGGGTCGCGCCTCGACGGTGTCGTTCCGGCTCATGGCCAGCATCCCGAAGGCGTTGTGGAGCGTGCCCAGCGACTCCGCGTCCCCTACCCGCTCCAGCACGGGTCGCGCCTCTTCGAGCAGGGCGCGGGCTCGGTCGGCGTCCGCCCGCCCGAGAGCGATCCGGGCGAGGTCTTTCAGGGTGTTGGCGTACCCCGCTTCGTCCCCGGCTTCGCGGTACAGTTCTACCGCCGCCCGGCAGTCGGCCTCCGCGGCGTCGAAGTCGAACCGGGTCTGGGCGACGTTGTTGGCCAGGCGGAGAGCTTCGGCGCGCAGCCCCGGCGACGCTTCGTCTCCAGCGTGGCTCAACGCGTCGTGGAGCGCCTGCCACGCCTCGGCGAGCGAGCCGCGCACGTGCCAGAGCGCGGCCAGAGCGAGCGTCAGGCGCAGCGCATCGGCGGCCCGGCCCGGCTCGCGCCCCAGCCGCTCGCGGGCCGCCCGGAGATTACCCTGCTCGCGGGTCATTCGCTCCAGGGCGGGGTGCGGGTCCGGTCCCAGGATCGCGGGATACGCGTCCCCGGCCACCCGCAGGAAGTGCGCGGCGTGCCGCAGCGCGGTCGCCCCGTCCGGCTCGGCGGCGGCGAGTCGCTCGGCGGCGAACTCGCGCAGCGTCTCCAGCATCCCGAAGCGCAGATCGCCGCCGTCTTCCGGCTCGCGCACCGTGATGAGCCAGTGCTCGCGCAGGACGGTCAGGCCGTCCAGGAACGCCAGCGGGTCGTCGCCGGCGCAGACCGCCTCGGCGTCCTCCAGGCTCCACCCGCCGCGGAATACCGCGAGCCGGTCGAAGAGCGCGCGCGCCCTCTCCGGCAGCAGGTCGTAGCTGGAGGAAATGGCGCTCCGGAGCGTGGCGTGGCGGGAGGGGGCGTCCCGGCGGCGCGAGACGAGCAGGGTGAACCTCTCCCCCTCCAAGATGCGCTCCAGGATGCGGGCGGGCGGCAGAAGCTGGGTCCAGGCGGCGGCCAGCTCGATCGCGAGCGGAATCCCTTCGAGGACGCGGCACAGCTCCGCGACCGCCCCGGCGTTGCGCGTCGAAAGGGCGAAGTCGGGCCGGGTGGAGCGCGCGCGGTCCAGGAACAGGGCGACCGCGGGCAGACGCTGGAGCGCTTCGAGGTCGGCCACCGTCATGGCGGCGGGGCCGCCGTCTCCGGGGCCAGGCAGTGGCTCCAGCGGCATCTCGCGCTCCGCCCGGATTCCGAGCGCGGCGCGCGAAGTGACGACGAAGTGGAGCGCCGGGAAGCGCTCCAGCAGCGATGCCACCCGCGCGGCGGCCTCCGGCAGGAGGTGCTCGATGTTGTCGAGCACCAGCAGAGCGGCGGTGGCGGCGGCGGATTCCGGCTCGCCGGGGGGGAGGACGGCCTCGATCCGCTCCCACTCGGAGGCCGCGCCCGGCAGGCGGGGGGCGTCCAGGGCGTCGGCGATCGCCTCCGGGAGGCGCGCGGGGTCGCGCAGGTCGGCCAGCGAAACGAAGGTGACGCCGCGCGGGTAGGCGGGCGGCTTCCCGGAGGCCATCCGCCGGGCGGCCTCGATCGCCGTGCGGGTCTTCCCCGCTCCGCCCGGCCCGATCAGCGTGACCAGACGACAGCCCGCCGTCCGAGGGCCGGTCGGGCGGAGCGTCTCGCCGATCCGGTCCACTTCCCCCTCTCGCCCGAAGAAGCGGGTGAGGGGTCGCGGCAGGCGGACGGGGACGGGAACCTCTTCCGCCGGCCCCGGTGCGGGCGCGGGCGCGGGCGCGGCGGGCTTTTTCGGGGCGGGGACGACCTCGGCGGTCAGGAGGGCGCGGACCGCGTCGGACGGCTCGATGCCGAACGCCTGAT